>DASTDT010000079.1:0-10956 GCA_035710225.1 Sphingomicrobium sp. | reverse complement strand
GTTCTCGTTCCACAGCCGAAGCCGGCGATTCTCGCGCGTTCCAGCGATCCACATCGGCCGGGCGACGACCCGGAACCCCTCGGCTTCGAGCGCCATCGGGTCGCGCGCGCTGGAATCGGTCCGGCCGCACGCCCGCTCGGTTACCGCCAGGCCGTTGGCTGGGACCAGCTGGCCGCCGCCGATCCGAAAGGCGCCCGAGCCGGTGTTGCAGCCGAAGCTGACCGTCATCTGCCCGCGCTCGAGCCGTATCGAGCCGTCGACCGGCCGGGCGTTGAGGCTGACGATTCGCCATTGGCCATCGAGGCCGCCGGCTTCAAACGCGGACCGGCCTGGACCGTATGAGCAGGCGGTGAGCGAGAGCAGTGCGAGCAGCCCGAGCGCGCGCATCTTACAAGCGCCTCAGGTCGATCGATCCGGCGGTGCCGGCGAGGGTGATCCGGTCGGGCTCGATCAGGCGGATGGTGAGCGTCTGGCCGAGAATGGCGCTGCCCTGGCGCTCGAAGCTCATGTCGGGACAGGCCATCCGGGTGGCGACCACATTGCCCGCGCGAAGGGTGGCGCCAGTCTGGGTGTAGGTCGCGCCAAGGCCGTTGCAGCCGAACCTCGCGCTGAGTCGCCCGGCGTCGAAGCTGATGGTGAAGTCGCCATCGGGCGGGGTCGGGCGGCCGTTGACGGCGACCACTCGCCAGCGCGTGCGGTCGAGCGGAACGTCATCGCCGGCCGAAGGCGGGCGCGGCTGACCGCGCTCGTCGATCGAATCGAACCAGGAGGTGGCCGCGCCGCAACCGCGATAGTCGCGCCCGTCGACCCGCACGTGCGCCGTGTCGGGATACGTGCGGTCGCTCATCCCGTCCGAGCATTTCACATGGGTGATGTTCACGTTGATTCGCGGAGTCTGGAAGATTTCGCCGGCGAAGCCGATGATCGGGCGCGGGGTCGTCTGGACGACGGTGAGCCCGGTGCCGCGGTCGGTGAACACCAGCTCGCGGCCGATGCGCAGGTCCCAGAACGGCTCGGTGCCGATCGCGCGGTAGGTCTCGTCATCCGGAAGCGTCGGCGGAATCGGCGGAAGCTCCGGCGGGTAAGGCGAGGCCGGCGGATAGGGCTCGCCCGGATAGCCGCCGTAGCCGGGGTCGGGAACCGGCGCGCAGGCGGAGATGGCGGTGGCGAGAGCGGCGAGGAGGAAAGTCGTTCGCATGGCGGAACAACCCGTAGCGATCAGCTCGGGTTCCGCCAAGTCGAGCGGATGTGGAACGCCATCACCGCGGTGGCGACGGCGGCATTGAGGCTGTCGGCCTTGCCCAGCATCGGCATCTTCACCAGCTGGTCGCACGCGGCCTCATATTCGGTTGGCAGGCCGTGGCTTTCATTGCCGACGAGGAGGAAGCACGGCTGCCGGTAGGTCGCGTCGAGATAGTCCGTGTCGGTCTTGAGGCTGGTGCCGACAAGCTCGCCCGGGCCGCTTCGAAGCCAGGCGAGAAAGTCGTCCCAGCGCGCGGCGGCGACCTTCTGAGTGAAGATCGCGCCCATCGAGGCGCGCACGGCCTCTACCGAAAAGGGGTCGGCGCAGTCGTCGATCAGGATCAGGCCACCCGCCGCGACCGCGTCGCCGGTGCGCAGGATGGTTCCGATATTGCCGGGATCGCGGAGCGCCTGGGCGACGATCCACAAGGGCGCGGTGGCGCGGTCGATCGCGGCCAATGAAGTGTCCGGCAGGCGGAACACGCCGAGGACCGACTGCGGATTGTCCTTGCCGCTCATCTTGGCGAGGATGTCGGGCCTGGTTTCAATGACATCCGCGCCGGCGGCAGCGGCTTCGGCGGCGATTTTCGCGGCCAGTGGGTGAAGCTCGCCGGAATGGACCAGGACCTTGGGCAGGCTGCCGCTGTCGCGCGCCTCGGCGATGATGCGCAGGCCCTCGGCAAGGAACATGCCCTCGACCCGGCGCGCCTTCTTGTCGCGAAGCGAGCGAATGCGCTTGACGGTGTCGTTGGAGAAGGATTCGATGCGGCGGCTCACTCCTCGCCAAACCGCCCTTCGACGAGAGCCGTCAGCTCCTCCAGCGCGGCTTCGCATGCCTCGCCCGAGCAATGGATGGTGATGGTGTCGCCCATCGCCGCGCCGAGCATCATCAGTCCCATGATGGAGGTGCCGGTGACCCGGTTGCCGTCCTTTTCGACCTCGACGTCGGCGGGCAGGCCATGGACGAGATTGACGAACTTGGCGCTGGCCCGCGCATGAAGCCCGCGCCGGTTGGCGACCACGAGTGTGCGCGAGCAACGGCTCAAGCGGCGGCCTCGCCCAATATCTCGGAAGCGACCGAAATATATTTGCGTCCCGCGTCGCGAGCGGCTGCGACGGCGGCGCGAACCCCCATCACCTTGCGCGCGCCTTCGAGCCGGATCAGCATCGGCAGATTGACTCCGGCGATGACTTCGATGCCGGTGTCCTTCATCAGGCTGATGGCGAGGTTCGACGGGGTTCCGCCGAACAAATCGGTGAGGATGATGACGCCCTCGCCCTCGTTGACCCGGGCGACCGCCCCGGCGATCTCGCCGCGGCGCTGTTCCATGTCATCGTCGGCGTCGATGCAAATGCCCTCGATCCCCGTCTGGGGGCCGACCACATGCTCCAACGCCGTGATGAACTCGACCGCCAGGCGGCCGTGAGTCACCAATACCAATCCGATCATTCACTCACCCGAATCAAAACCCGCCACGTTGCGGCGGGTGTCCTCGACGCTGTCGCTCGGCTTCGAGGAGAGGTCGCGGTGGCGGATATTCGCTTCAAATCCCGCTTCGCGCAACCGCTCCGCCATTTCCGCGGCCGCGGCGACCGAACGATGGCGACCCCCGGTACAACCGAACGCCACCGTCAAATAGGTCTTGCCGGCCGCCCAATAGCGGGGAACGAGGTCGACGAGAAGCGCTTCGGTCGAATCCATCATCCGCTGCCAGCCCGGATCGGCCGCGCAATAGTCTCGCACCGGCGCATCGAGGCCGGTCAGCGGGCGCAGATCCTCGATCCAATGCGGATTGGGAACGAATCGCATATCGAACACGAGGTCGGCGGTGCGCGAGATGCCGCGTGCGAAGCCGAACGAGGCGATGGTGACGATTGGCCGGTCGCGATCCTCGTCGTAGCGGCGGCGAAGCTCGTCGCGGAGCATGGCCGGGGTGAGGTCCGTCGTGTCGAGCACCGAGTCGGCCGCCCGGCGAATCGCGGCGGTCAGTCCGCGCTCCCGGGCGATCCCGTCCTCGGCCGGGCGATCGGGGGCGAGCGGGTGGCGCCGGCGGGTCTCGTCGTAGCGGCGGATGAGTTCGGCGCCGGCGCAATCGAGATAAAGAATTTCGGGCCGGACTCCCTCGACCGAGCGGATGATCTGGGGAAGCCGCTCGGCATCAAAGCCGCGGCTGCGGGCGTCCATGCCGACCGCGACCGGCATGTTGCGCCCCGAGCCGCGTTCGCCGTGGACGAAGTCGACAAGCAACGCGACGGGCAGATTGTCGACGCAGTCCCAGCCCATGTCCTCGAGGGCGTTGAGCACGGTTGTCTTCCCCGCGCCGGACATGCCGGTGACGAGGAGCAGGCGCGGAAGGGACGCGCCGGTCATTCGCACGGAAGCCCGAAATGGTCGAGCGCGAGCGCGACCTTGGCGGCCGCCGACGCGGTCATCGCATCGACGGCGATGAGAGGGATCGCAATACCCAGGAACAAGCGCTCGCGGCTATCGTCGGGCAGGCGGGGAATGTCGACGTCGAGCTCGGCCGCGAGCGCCACCGGCACGTCGTCGATGGCGGGGACGTCGACGATGCCGAGGCCGCGCACCTCGATCTTGCCGCGGATGGCCGGCGGGGCGGACGCGATCAGCCGCTTGTCCTCACGGCGCACCAGGGTTCGGTCGTCGCTGACCAGCGTGAAGCCATGATCGAGGAGCCTTAGGGCGAGGTCGGACTTGCCCGAGCCGGAGCGGCCGAGAAGCAGCACGGCGCGGCCGCCGCGAGCGACGCAGGTGGCGTGCAGGTTCTCGGAGGACAGTCTGTCGTTCATCGCGGGGCGCTCATGTCAGGTCCGCGGCGGGCAGGATGATGGTGAACCGCGCGCCGCTGGGCGAATCGTCGCGGTCGGCGACGTCGATGGTGCCGTCATGACCCTCGACGATGGCCCGCGCGATGGCCAGTCCAAGGCCGCTGTGACGGCCGAAATGCTCGGTCTCCGGACGCACCGAATGGAAGCGGTTGAAGATCGCCTCGCGAAGCGCGCCGGGCACGCCTGGACCCTCGTCGTCGACCCGGATGAGGATGTTGTCGCCGAGCCGGATGGCGGCGATCTCGACCAGCCCGCCGGGCGGCGAGAAGCTGATCGCATTGTCGACGATATTGTCGATCGCTCGGGCCAGCCGGCCGGGCTCGCCCATCACCACCGTGCTCGACTTGCGCGGGCGGGCGAAGGCGATCCGGACGTTGCCGGTCTCGCGGCGCTGCTCCCACACGCCGACCAATTGCTCGATGAGCTTGCCCAGGTCGACTTCCTCGAAACTGGCGCGGGCGAGCTCGGCGTCCGTGCGGGCGGCCTCGCCGACGTCGCCGATCAGCCGGTCGAGGCGGTTGACGTCCTGTCGGATGACGTCGGTCAGCTGGCGCTTGAGCGCGGGGTCGTCGACCCGCTCGAGGCTGTCGACCGCGCTTCGAAGCGAGGCCAGCGGGTTCTTGAGCTCGTGCGTCACGTCGGCCGCGAACGCCTCGATATTGTCGATCCGGATTCGCAGGGACTGGCTCATGTCGCTGACCGCGCGGGCCAGCGTTCCGATCTCGTCGCGGCGCGAGGGCAGGCGCGGAACCCGGACCTCGCGCGCGCGGCCGAGGCGAACGCGGTGGGCGGCAAGCGCGATCCGGCGCAGCGGACGGACGATGGTGCGGGCCAGGAACAGGGACAGGAGGATCGACAATATGGTGGCCAGCGCAAGCGCGATCCCGAGCGTCGCGCGCTGGCTCCGGACGGTGCGGGTGAGATCGCGGTCGTTCTTGGTGACTAGCAGTCGCGAGTCGTCCGCGAGCAGGGACGTGCCGATGAATACCGGTGTGAGATCGGGGGCAGTGCGGATGGTGACGGCCGGCGTCGGACCGGCGGCGGCGAGCTCGCTCCATTGGTCGGCGCGGTCCGCGGCGGGCTCGGCGAAATCGGGCGGGGTGTCCGCTCCGACCAGCGCGTTGAAGCCCCGGTCGAGCGCCCGGGCGGCATTCTTGCGCCATGCCTCGGCGGCGGGGTCGCGAAGCGTGTAGGCGGGCTCGCCGATGGCGAAGCTGTCGGCGACCTTGCGGCCGGCCGGATCGTAGAGCCGCAGACGGGCGCCGTTGGCGACCCCGATCTCGCTCAGCAGGGCCTCGCGCTCGCGGGCACGGGTCCGGTTGATGGCCTCCGCGGCGATGGCGGTTTCGCTGGTCAGCCGCTCAAGCCGTTCCTCGGTCAGCTGGTCGCGGTAGGACTGGAGGTAGAGGATCGACAGCGCGAACAGCACGAGCGTCAGCACGTTCACCGCAAGGATGCGGTGCGTGAGGGTCCAGCGCCCCGACCAGGTCAGGGCGAGGTCGCCCTCATCATTCCTCGCTGAATCGGTAGCCGACGCCATAGAGCGTCTCGATCCCGTCGAAGCCGTCGTCGACGGCGCGGAACTTGCGGCGGATCCGCTTGATATGGCTGTCGATGGTCCGATCGTCGACGTAAACGTCGTCCTGATAGGCGACGTCAAGCAGCTGGTTGCGCGACTTGACCACGCCGGGGCGCTGGGCGAGCGCCTCCAGGATCAGGAATTCGGTTACGGTGAGGGTGACGTCGCGCCCGTCCCAGCGGATCTTGTGGCGAGCCGGATCCATGGTGAGCCGGCCTCGCTCGATCAGCGCCTCCCGCTCCGCCTCGCCATCCTGAGCCGCCTGGCCGCGGTCGAGGTCGCGGCGACGAAGCAGGGCCCTAATCCGCGCCACCAGCAGGCGCTGCGAGAACGGCTTGGCGATGTAATCGTCGGCCCCCATGGCAAGGCCGAGCGCCTCGTCCAGCTCGTCGTCCTTCGAGGTGAGAAAAATGACCGGGGTGGCGCCGGCCGCGCCGCCCAGCTCGCGCACCCGGCGAAGCAGCTCCATGCCGTCCATCTGCGGCATCTTGATATCGAACACGGCTAGGTCGGGCGGGTTGTCGGCAAAGGCCTTGAACGCCGCCGCGCCGTCCGAATAGACGCGGGTCACGAACCCTTCCGCCTGGAGCGCGATTGAGACCGAGGTGAGGATATTGCGGTCGTCGTCGACGAGCGCGATGACACTGCTCATGACGCTCGGGATAGGGGGCCGTGGTGGACGAAACAAGCGATCAGGCGCTTTGACCGGCCACCCTTTCGCGCGTATATGCGGCGCGGAGGGAGTGGCGGCGGTCCTTTGGGGCGCCGCCCTCATGCTATTTGACGCGATATTCAAAAGGGGAGTGACGACGTGAGCGAGCGTATTCCTGCGCACAAGCTGGACGCCCAGGGCATCGACACCGGTGCCACGCTGCACTGGAACATGACGACCGCGCCGCTGGTCGAGGACGCGGTTCGCCGCGGCGAGGGCCAGCTGACCAAGGACGGCGCGCTGCTGGTCGACACGGGCAAGTTCACCGGGCGCAGCGTCAAGGACAAGTTCGTCGTTCGCGACAGCACCACCGAAGACACGATCAACTGGGGCGCGATCAACCAGCCAATGACGCCCGCGCACTGGGCGACGCTAAAGGCCGACTTCCTCGAAGCAATCAAGGCGCAGGATGAACTGTATGTCGCCGACCTCTACGGCGGCAGCCAGCCCGAATATCGCGTGAACGTGCGAGTCATCACGCAGATGGCGTGGCACAACCTGTTCGTGCGCACGCTGCTGGTTCGGCCGCGGGCCGACGAATTGCCCGGCTTCCTGCCCGAATACACGATCATCAACCTGCCGAGCTTCAAGGCCGATCCGCAGCGGCACGGTTGCCGCAGCGACACCGTGATCGCCGTCAACTTCACCGAGAAGATGATTCTGATCGGCAACACGGAATATTCGGGCGAGATGAAGAAGGGGGTGTTCGGCCTTCTCAACTTCCTGCTTCCGGCGCAGGGCGTGATGCCGATGCATTGTTCGGCCAACATCGGCGCGGACGGCAGGAGCGCGATCTTCTTCGGCCTCAGCGGCACCGGCAAGACGACGCTGTCGGCGGATGCCAGCCGCACGCTGATCGGCGACGACGAGCACGGCTGGTCGGATACGGCGGTCTTCAACTTCGAAGGCGGCTGCTACGCCAAGATGATCAACCTGTCGGCCGAGGGCGAACCGGAGATCTACGCGACGACCAAGATGTTCGGCACGATCCTCGAGAACGTGGCGATGGATCCGGAGACCCGCGAGCTCGACTTTACCGACGCCAGCAAGACCGAGAACACGCGCGGTGCTTATCCGATCGAGTTCATCCCGAACACTTCGCGGGACAATCTCGGGCCGCCGCCGTCGACAATCATCTTCTTGACCGCCGATGCGTTCGGCGTGCTTCCGCCGATCTCGCGGCTGACGCCCGACCAGGCGATGTATCACTTCCTGAGCGGCTACACCGCCAAGGTCGCGGGGACCGAGATCGGCGTGACCGAACCCACCGCCACCTTCAGCACCTGCTTCGGCGCCGCGTTCATGCCGCGCCCGCCGAGCGTCTACGGCAATCTGCTCAAGAAGCGCATCGCCGATGGCGGGGCACAGTGCTGGCTGGTCAACACCGGCTGGACCGGCGGCAAGTACGGCGTCGGCAAGCGCATGCCGATCAAGGAAACGCGTGCGCTGCTGAACGCGGCGTTGGACGGCAGCCTGAACAACGTCGAGTTCCGCAAGGACCCCAACTTCGGCTTCGAAGTGCCGGTTGCGGTGCCGGGCGTGGACAATTCGATCCTCGACCCGCGCAGCACTTGGGCGGACAAGGACGAATACGACCGCACGGCGGCCAAGCTGGTCGACCTGTTCGTCGACAATTTCGCCGAGTTCGCGCCGCACGTCGAGGAAGGGGTGCGGCAAGCCGGACCGCAACAAGCGGCCACCGCCACCGCCTGACCCGCCCGGTCATTTTTGAGGATCGGGCTCTCGACAGAAAGTCCGATCCCGATGACCGCGTTTCCTATCCGACATTTCGACAGCGAGGACGCCGTCGCCCGAGTGGGCGAGGGCCTGTTGGCGCGCAGCCTGCCGCGGCCCGAGTGGACCCACGAGGCTCATCTCGCGGCGACCTTGTGGCTGCTTGTCAGGCGCCCGGACATCGATCTCGACGCCCAGCTTCCGGCGCTGATCCGCCGCTACAACGAGAGCGTCGGCGGGGTGAACAGCGACCATGAAGGCTATCACGACACCATCACGCGCGCCTTCCTGCACGGAGTCCGGCTGTTCCTGAGCGAAGCCGACCGCAATGCTCCGCTCCACGAGCTGGCCAACGGCCTGCTTCATTCGCCGATGGGCGCTCGCGACTGGCCGCTTCGATTCTGGTCGAAGGAGCGCCTGATGAGCGTCTCGGCGCGGCGGGGATGGGTCGAGCCCGACATCGAAGCGCTGCCCTGAGCCGGGGCCGGCACCGCCGCCGGCAAATGGCCGCAAGCTATTGCGCGCGCTTTATGTTATAGGCTTCCCATCACGAGGTTCTCATTCGAAGGCGTCTTTGTGACCGGGAGACGTTGCGCTCTCGCTTTCAGCGCAGGAACCCTCGCCAATGAACCGCAATCACCCCACCACCGACGCGGCCCGCAGCGAGGTGCCCTCATGAGCCGGGTCCTGCTGCTCAACATGAGCGCCACCACCGCGACGACCGAATGCGCCAAGCTCGGTGTCGGCATTTCCGCGATCGAGGCCCTGACCAGCGGCGGCGTTCGACTGGTCACGATGAGCGTCGACGACGCGGAAAAGGCCCGCAAGAAGTTCAACTCGAAGCTGCTCAAGGGCGAGGTCATGCGCACCCGCCACCGGCCGACCCGCCCGCTCTGGTAGGGGTTAAGACCTAGCTGAAGCGATGTAGGCGCCGACGTTGCCGGCGAGCACGTCCATCGGCACGTTGCCGCCCTTCACGACGGCGTCGTTGAAAGCCTTTAGGTCGAAAGCGGCGCCGAGCGCCGTTCGCGCGCGCGCGCGCTGGCGAAGGATTTCGCTGTGCCCGACCTTGTAGCCGCACGCCTGGGCCGGCCAGCTGCAATAGCGGTCGACCTCGCGCGCGACATCGTCGGCCCCCGAGCCGATTTCGTCGACAAAGAACTGGATCGCCTGCGCGCGTGACCAGCCCTTGGCGTGAAGGCCGGTGTCGACCACCAGCCGGCAGGCGCGAAAAGCGAGGCTCTGGAGATAGCCGAGCTTGCCGACCTCGAAGTCGTCATAGGCGCCCAGCTCGTCCATCAATTGCTCGCCGTACAGCGCCCAACCTTCCGAATAGGCATTGAACGACAGCAGCGTCCGGATGAGCGGCAGCCTGTTGGCGTATTCGCCCTGCCAGACGTGCCCGGGAATGGCTTCGTGAGCGGCGAGGCTCGGCAAGTCGTAGCGGCGGTGAAGATCGGTGGTGTGGAGGTTGATCCAGAACTTCCCGGGGATCGAGCCGTCGATCGAGCCGGCGCCGCCGTAGGCGCCCGGCGCGCCCGGCTCTTCTTCGGGCGGCAGGCGCTTGACCTCGAGATTGGCGCGCACAAGCGTGTTGAAGGCGCGCGGCGTGAGGCCGCGAAATTTGGCGATCCATTCGCCGATGTAGGTCATGATCTCGGCGCGGCCGGGATCGCCTTCCCTGAACTTGTACTTGGGGTCCTTGGCGAGCGCGACCATGCGCTGTCCGACCGAGCCCGACGAATAGCCGTTGCGCTTGAGGATGACGTCCATTCGCGATTGCAGCTCGGCGAGCTCGCGGCGGCCGGTCTGGTGGATCTCGTCGGGCGACATCGCAGTGGTGGTCGAGGCTTTTAGCGCCCAAGCGTAATAGGCATCGCCGCCGGGCCGCGCCGACATGCCCGGATCGTTGGTTGCGGCGGCGCGCTGAAGCTTCAGCTCGTCGAGCTGGCGGGCGAGGGCGGGCGCGATTCGCCGGGTGACGATGGCGCTTGCGCGGGCCTCCCAATCGCCGGGGATGGCGGCGGTGCGATTGACGAGGCTGTCGACCAAGCCGCCGCCGCGGCTCGCACCGGCGAGGCTCTGGGTCATCTGGGCGATGGCCTTGTCGAGCAGCAGCGCGGGCGGGACCAAGCCCTTGCCGCGGGCATCGCGGATCCGGCCAAGCTCGCCGTCGAGCTGGATCGCCATGGAATCGAGCCGGGCGAGATAGGCCTCGGCGTCGGCGGCATTCTTCACCTGGTGATCGGAATCGAGGAACCGCGGCGTATCGAGATAGGCGCCGACATTCTGGATGACGACATAAGGCGTGTTGCGCCAGCTGCCGACGGCAACGTCGCCATAGGGGAGAGCAAAGCCCTCGAGCGAGGTGCGATAGGCGGACTTGATGACTTCGAAGCTGGTCCGGGTCGACTGATCGAGCGCGGCGGTGTCGACCGCCTCGGCGCGGGCGAGGTCGGCGCGCAGAATGTCGGCGATGCGCTGCTGGCCGGCGGCGGAACGGTCCTTGAGGCGCGAGCGGAGCGCAAGCCGGCGCCCGCTGTCGATGCCGAGCGAAGTGGCCTGCTCGGGATCGGTCCACAACAGGTTCTCGGCGATCGAATCGAGCAGCGCCTTGGCTGCGGGCTGACTGATCGCGCCGCCGGGACGAGCCAGGGTCGGCGCGCAGCCGCTGAAGATCGTCGCCGCGCCGAGCGCGCCCGTACCGGCGAGGAGCTCACGCCGGGTGTAGTTACGCATCACTGTCTCCCGATGCCGCGGGAATTTTTCGCGCTAAGCCGACATTAAGGCAATTGCCCTCGACGGAAATGATCTCGACCCGGTCGCCCGCCGCCGCCGGCCC
>DASTDT010000078.1:0-3948 GCA_035710225.1 Sphingomicrobium sp. | reverse complement strand
ATGGCTGGTCTAGAGGTTTGCAGTCCTTAGCCGCAGCGAATTGCCGATCACGCTGACCGAGCTCAGCGCCATGGCCGCGCCCGCGATGATCGGCGACAGCAGGATGCCGAACCAAGGGTAGAGCACCCCCGCCGCGATCGGCACGCCGGCCGCGTTGAACACGAAGGAGAAGAATAGATTCTCCCGGATGTTGCGCATGGTTGCACGGCTAAGGCGGCGCGCGCGGACAATTCCGGTGAGGTCGCCCTTCACCAGCGTTACATGAGCGCTCTCCATCGCGACATCGGTGCCGGTTCCCATGGCGATGCCGACGTCGGCCGCGGCCAGCGCCGGTGCATCGTTGATTCCGTCGCCGGCCATTGCAACGCGCCGGCCTTGACGCCGAAGCTCCTCCACATGGGCCTGTTTCTGGTCGGGAAGCACCTCGGCCATGACTTCATCGACGCCGATCCGGCGCGCGACCGCCTCGGCCGTGCGGCGATTGTCGCCGGTCATCATCACGACATGGACACCATTGCGCTGGAGCTCGGCCACGGCCTCAGCCGCGCTGTCCTTGATCGGGTCGGCCACCACGACAAGGCCGGCGAGCTTGTCGTCAACGGCGACGAACATGGCGCCCTGGCCTTCGGCACGATGTTCGTCGGCGTCGGCTTCCAACGACGATGTGTCTATGCCGAGATCGGCCAGCAAAGTCTTGTTGCCGAGCCCGACCTTGCGGCCATCGACTGTTCCGGTGACGCCCTTGCCGGTCTGCGATTTGAACTCGCTGCTGGCAGGCAGGTCGAGACCACGCTCTTCTGCCCCCTCGACGATGGCGGCCGCCAGCGGATGCTCGCTGCCGCGTTCGAGTGCGGCTGCCAGGCGCAGGACGTCCGCCTCGCCAAACCCGTTGACCGGCTTCACCGCGATCAGCTTGGGCTTGCCAAGGGTCAGCGTTCCCGTCTTGTCGACCACCAGCGTGTCGACCTTTTCCATCAGTTCCAGCGCCTCGGCATTCTTGACCAGCACGCCGACGGTCGCACCGCGGCCGGTCCCGACCATGATCGACATGGGCGTGGCCAGGCCCAGAGCACAGGGGCAGGCAATAATCAGCACGGCGATGGCGTTGACCAGCGCATGGGCCAGGCGTGGGTCGGGGCCTGCCATGTTCCAGGCGATGAAGGCGATGACCGCGACCGCGACCACCGCAGGCACGAAGACCGCCGACACCTGGTCCGCAAGCTTCTGGATCGGCGCCCGCGACCGCTGTGCCTCAGCCACCATCCGCACGATCTGCGACAACATCGTATCGCGGCCGACCCGCTCGGCCTTCATCATCAGGCTTCCGGTGCCGTTGACGGTGGCCCCGGTGACCTTGTCGCCGGCAAGCTTTTCGACCGGTACCGGCTCGCCGCTGATCATCGACTCATCGACCGAGCTGTGGCCCTCGACGACCACTCCGTCGACCGGAACCTTTTCGCCCGGCCGGACGCGAAGCAGGTCGCCGACATGGACATGCTCGAGCGGGATGTCTTCCTCGCCGCCGTCGTCCTTCACGCGCCGCGCCGTCTTCGGCGCCAGGCCGAGCAGGGAGCGGATCGCCTTGCCGGTCGCGGACCTTGCGCGCAGCTCCAGCACCTGGCCCAGCAGGACCAGGGTGGTGATGACCGCCGCCGCCTCGAAATAGACCGGAACCAGCCCATCCATCGTGCGGAGCGAAGCCGGGAAAACCTGCGGCATGAGCGCCGCGATGACACTGTAACCATAGGCCACGCCGACGCCGAGCCCGATCAGCGTGAACATGTTGAGGTTGCGCGTCTTGAGGCTCGACCAGAACCGCTCGAAGAACGGCCATCCGCCCCACAGCACGACCGGCGTCGCGAGGGCGAGCTGGACCCACATCGACTGGCGCATCGGGATCGGCTCCCAGCCGAGAAGCTCCGCGCCGAACGTCAGGATCACCAGCGGCAGGCTGAGCACCGCGCTAATCCAGAAGCGCCGGTTCATGTCGATCAGCTCGGGGTTGGGACCCTCGTCGAGCGTCGGTTCGAGCGGCTCCAGGGCCATTCCGCAGATCGGGCACTGTCCCGGCGCGTCTCGCCGGATCTCGAGGTGCATCGGGCAGGTCCAGATGGTGCCTTCCCCGCCGTGATCTTGGACGGGATTATTCACGTGATTGGGGGCGTGATTTTGCGTGTGGCAGCATTCGGCCATGGCCGGGATCCTTCTTCGAACGACTCGTGCGTTCAGCTTATGGAGTCTGACATCATGTCAGGGTCAAGCAAAGGTCAAACGAGGGGGCATTGCAGGACCGCCCGCGACGAAGCATAGCGGCCGCTCCATTGGGTGCGCCGGATCCCGGCGAGCGGGGCGGGACATGAATCGAACGCATGCATTGCGGCTTCCCGCGCTTGGCGGGATCGGCCCCGGACTGCTGGCGTCGCTGGTGATCGCCGCCGCCGCTGCATTCCTCGCCGACCATTACTCCGGCCCGGTGATGCTGTTCGCCCTGCTGCTCGGAATGGCGATGAACTTCCTCGGCGACGTCGACCGCTGCAAGCCCGGCATCGGTTTCGCCAGCCGGACCGTTCTGCGCGTCGGGGTCGCCCTGCTCGGTTTCCGGATCACTTTGTGGGAAATCGCGGAGCTCGGCTGGCAGCCGGTTGCGCTGGTGGTCGCGGTGGTCACGCTGACGATCCTCGTCTCGGTAGCGATCGCGCGCGCCATGGGCTTCAAGACCGAGTTCGGCCTGCTGTCCGGCGGAGCGACCGCGATCTGCGGCGCTTCGGCGGCGATGGCGATCTCGGCCGCGCTTCCGCCCGACGATCGCAAGGAGCGGCTGACCGGCTTCACCATCATCGGCGTATCGACCCTGTCGACCGTCGCCATGGTCCTCTATCCGATCGTCTCGCAGCTGTTCCGGTTCGGCGATCACCAGGCCGGGCTGTTCATCGGCGCGACCGTCCACGACGTCGCCCAGGTGGTCGGCGCCGGCTACGCCATCTCGCCGGAGGCCGGCGACACCGCCACCGTGGTCAAGCTGATGCGCGTCGCCATGCTTCTTCCGGTGATCGTCGCGATCGGCATATGGGCGCGCACCCGCGGCGGCCACGGAGAGGGCAGGGCGCCGCCCTTGCTGCCGTGGTTCGTGACCGCGTTCGCGGCGCTGGTCGTGGCCAACAGCCTCGCGCCGATCCCGGAGCTGGTGCGCGAAGCGGGCAATAGCGCCTCGCGCTGGTGCCTGGTGGCGGCCATCGCCGCGCTCGGCATCAAGACCCGTTTCCGCGAGATCGTCGACATCGGCTGGAAGCCGGTTGCGCTGATGGTCTTTGAGACCTTGCTGATTGCCGGCCTGGGCCTGGCCGCGATCGCCGCCGGCCTGATCTAGCCACGCGCCCGGGCCCCACGCGACATATTGGCAACGCTGCCGCGCTTTCTCCACAATTTCTTTCGTCCCGCGATTGGCTCTTCCCGCCGAAAATTGTTAAGGGTGCGGCCAACGCGGCGGCCCTTGTATCGGGACTGCCCGCAATACACGCCGGCGCCGTGTTGTTGGGATGCCGGGTCCACCGTGGAGGAGCGGCCATATGGCGAAAAATGTGGGTTCGGTCGATCGGGTGTTCAGGCTGTGCATGGCGGCGCTGCTCGCCTTTCTTGCGTTGACGACGTCGCTACAGGGCTGGGGCGAGACCGTCGCCTATGCCGTCGCCGCCTATCTCGCCCTGACGGCGATCGTCGCCTTCTGCCCGGTCTACCGGGTGCTGGACGTCGACAGCTGCCACGACCATGGCGGCACCTACCACAGCGGCGACGACCCGTTCGACGGGAGAGGGGGCAACTGAGCGCCCGAGCGTAGCGAAGCGATTGCATCGCAATCGCTAGCTACGTCGAAGAGAGCGCGAAGTCCGGCCAGCGTGCCCGCGCAGCGGGACACGACTGACGTCACGAATTTACTTCGTGACGGCCCGC
>DASTDT010000077.1:0-2988 GCA_035710225.1 Sphingomicrobium sp. | reverse complement strand
GAGCGCCTTCAGCCGCTCCTTGTGGGCGACTCCGAAATGCTGCTCCTCGTCGACGATCACCAGGCCCAGCCGCTTGAACTTCAACGATTTCGCCAGGATCGCGTGGGTGCCGATGACGATGTCGACCGTGCCCTTCTCGAGGCCCTCCTTGGTCCTTTTCGCCTCGGCCGCGGGCACCAGGCGCGACAGGCGGCCGATCTCGATCGGAAAGCCCTTGAAGCGCTCGGTGAAGTTGGAGAAATGCTGGCGGGCGAGAAGGGTGGTCGGTGCCACCAGGGCCACCTGGTAGCCGGCCATTGCAGCGACGAAGGCGGCGCGAAGCGCGACCTCGGTCTTGCCGAAGCCGACATCGCCGCACACCAGCCGGTCCATCGGCCTGCCGCTGCCGAGATCGTCGAGCACTTCGGAGATGGCGCGGTCCTGGTCGTCGGTTTCCTCGTAGGGGAAGCGATTGACGAACTCGGGGAAGGCGCTGTCGGCCTCGGCGATCTGCCCCGGCCGGGTGGCGCGAAGGGCGGCGGTCTTGATCAGCTCGCCGGCGATCTCGCGGATCCGCTCCTTCATCCGCGACTTGCGCCGCTGCCACGCCTCGCCGCCGAGGCGGTCGAGCGCGCCGCCCCCTTCGCCGCTGCCATAGCGCGACAGCACGTCGATATTCTCGACCGGCACGTAGAGCTTGTCGCCGCCGGCATATTCCAGCGCGACACAATCGTGTGGAGCCCTGCCGACCTGGATCGAGGTCAGCCCTTCATAGCGGCCGATGCCGTGATCGGCGTGGACGACAAGGTCTCCCGGGCTGAGCGAGGCCAGTTCGGCGAGGAAGGCATCGGCGCCCTTGCGGCGCTTGTTGCGGCGGACCAACCGGTCGCCGAGCATGTCCTGTTCGGTGAGGACGGCGACGTCGGGCGCCGTGAACCCGTGGTCGAGCGGAAGCACCAGCAACGCCGCGTCACTCTTGGCGCCAAGCGCTTCCTGCCAGGTGCGAACCTGCTTCAGGCGCTCGAGGCCATGGTCCTCGAGCAGTCCGGCAAGCCGCTCCCGGGCGCCGGCGCTATAGCTTGCGAAAATGACTTTTTGCTTGTTCTTGCGTAGTTTGGCGACGTGCTTTGTCACCGCATCGTAGACATTCTCATTGCCCGCTCGCTCCGGCGCGAAGTCGCGCGCGCCGTCGACCGCGAAGTCGATCACCCGTTCGCTCTCGGGTTCGGAGAAGGCGGTGGCGAGGTGGATCGGGCGCTGCCGTTCGTTCGCCTCCCATTCCTCGCTGCCCAGGTAGAGCGCGGCGGGATCGAGCGGCCGATAGCTGCCTGGCTCGCCGACCATCGCCTGGCTGCGATTGGCGAAATAATCGTCGATCGCCTCGCGCCGTGCCGCCCATGCCTGGTCGGCGTTTGAATCGCGGATGATGACGTCATTCTCGCCGAGATGGTCGAACAGAGTCTCGAGACGCTCCTCGAACAGCGGCAGCCAATGCTCCATCCCTGCCAGACGCCGGCCTTCGCTGACCGCCTGGTAAACCGGGTCGCCGGTCGCCGTCGCTCCGAACGTCTCGCGATAGCGGGCCCGGAACCGCTCGACGCTGTCCTTGTCGAGCAGCGCCTCGCTGGCCGGCATCAGCACGAACGGCTCGGCGCGGCCGCTCGATCGCTGGTCGGCGGGATCGAAGCTGCGCATCGTCTCGATCTCGTCGCCGAAGAAGTCGAGGCGCACCGGTCGGGTCGCGCCGGCTGGGAACAGGTCGACGATCGAACCGCGGACCGCGAATTCGCCGCTGTCGTGAACCGCGTCGCTGCGCTGGTAACCGTTGGCGACCAGGGCTTCGATCAGCGGGTCGCGTTCGGCCCGTTCGCCCTCGGCCAGCCGCCGCGTGAACTGGCGGATCCTAAACGGCGTCAGCACGCGCTGGGTGGCGGCGTTGACGGTCGTCACCAGCAGTTGCGGCCCCTTGGGCTTGGCCTGAAGCGCGTGAAGCGTGCCGAGCCGCTCCGCCATCACTCGGAGCGCCGGGGAGGCGCGGTCGTAGGGCAGGCAGTCCCACGCCGGGAAGGTCAGCACCTCCAGCTCCGGTGCGAACACCGGGGCGGTGTCGGCCAGCGCGCGCATCGCCGCTTCGTCGGCGGCGATGATCACCGCCCGGCCTTTCGCCGCGCGCGCAACATCGCCGGCGAGCCACGGCAGGAAGCCGGGAGGCACCCGTGACAGGGTCAGCGGCGCGGTCGCCGCGATGATCCGCTGAAGCGGCTCGCTCACCGTGCGATCCGGATGAAGTCGAGGGCTTTCAGTTGGTCGAGCATGGACCCGTGGAAGCGCTCCGGCGCCTCGGCGGTTCCGATAGCCCAGGCCATGACGTCGACATCCTGCTCGTCCAGCAAAGCCGCGAACCAGTCCCGCTGCTCCGCATCCCACTCGGCATGATGGCGGTCGAAGAAGCCGCCGATCATCAGGTCCGCCTCGCGGGTCCCGCGGTGGTGCGCGCGCCAGTGGAGCGCTTTCAGTTGATCGTCGTTCGGCATGGCGCGCATGTAGGCAGGTGCGCGCGCCCACGCTAGTGTCGTCCCGGCATGCGGCCAGAGCTCCTCAATCCCCTGTTCGCCGAAGTCGAGGCGCTGAAGGGCGTCGGGCCCAATGTCGCCAAGGCGCTTGCCCGGCTCGGGATCACGCGGGTCGTCGATCTTGCCTTCCATTTGCCGGTCGGGACGATCGAGCGGGTCCGCGCTCCGGCCGCCGATCCGGCGCTTGTCGGGCGGATCGTCATTCTCGAAGTCACGCCCTTCGACGTGCGGGAGGGGCGGGGCCGATCTCCGCTCAGAATTTATGCCAGCGACGCAGCACAAAATACTGTCACGCTGACATTTTTCAACAATCCCGGCTGGGCGAGGAAGCAGCTTCCACTGGGCCAGCCCAAGCTCGTCACCGGCAAGCTCGACGCCTGGGGCCAGGAACTCCAGATGGTACATCCAGAGGTACTCGATCCGGCAGCCGCCGCCG
>DASTDT010000076.1:0-2997 GCA_035710225.1 Sphingomicrobium sp. | reverse complement strand
CCGCTGGATGAACGAGGCGGGCGTGTTCGGCCGCTTCATTCCCGACTTCGGCCGCGTGGTCGCGCAGATGCAGTTCGACATGTACCACCACTACACGGTCGACGAGCATGCGATCCGGGCGATCGGCCTGCTGGCGGCGATCGAGCGCGGCGAGCTTGCCGACGACCATCCGCTGGCGACGGCACTGTTCAAGCAAATCGCCTCGAGGCGCGCGCTCTACGTCGCGGTGCTTCTGCACGACATCGCCAAGGGGCGCGGTGGCGACCACAGCGTGCTCGGCGAACAGGTGGCGCTGGAGCTGTGCCCAAGGCTAGGCCTCGACGAGGCGGAGACCGAGACAGTGGCCTGGCTGGTGCGCAACCACCTGCTGCTCTCCTCGACCGCGTTCAAGCGCGACCTCGCCGATCCCCGGACGATCGACGACCTTGTCGCGCGGGTGCAGAGCCCGGAGCGGCTGCGGCTGCTGCTGATGCTCACCGTCGTCGACATCCGCGCGGTTGGGCCAGGCGTTTGGAACGACTGGAAGCGACTTCTTCTTCGCACCCTGTTCGATTCGGCGGAGGAGAAACTTCGCCTGGGCCACAAGCAGCGCGGCCGCAGCGAGATCGTCGTCCAGCGGCAGGCGCGGCTTGCCGAAGCGCTCGGCTGGAAGCCGAAGATCGCGCGGGCTTATGCGCGCCGGCTTCCCGACAGCTACTGGCTCGCCGAACCGGCGGACGTGCAGCTGGCCAACGCGCTCCAGGTCGCCGGGGCGGAAGCGCGGATCGGGGAGGCCGGACCAAGCATTCTGGCTGGGGACGAGCCGGGACGCGGGGCGACCCGGATCAGCGTTTTTGCGCCCGACCGCGAAGGGCTGTTCTTCCGCATCTGCGCCGGCCTTGCCTCGGCGGGGGCGAGCATCATCGACGCCCGGATCCACACCACCCGCGACGGGATGGCGCTCGACAATCTGCTGGTCCAGGACGGCCAGGGACAGCCTTATTCGGACAAACGCCTGCGTGCGCGGCTGGTGAGGGCGGTCGAGCAAGCGCTTGCAAGCGAGCAGCCGCCGGAAGTGCCGGCGGGAGCCGGCTCGGGAGGACGGGCCGAGGCTTTCCAGGTCGCGCCCTCGGTCGCAATCGCCGACCGGGCGGCCAGCCGGACGACTGTGGTCGAGGTCAACGCACTCGACCGGCCGGGCCTGCTTGCGCGGCTGGCGCGGGCGATCCACGCCTGCGGGCTGCAGGTCCATTCCGCCCACATCGCCACCTATGGGGAACGCGCGGTCGACGTCTTCTACCTGAGCAACGCCAAGGGGAAGAAACTGTCCAGGGAGCAGCTCGACGAGCTGCGGGCAGCGCTTCTCGACGCTGCCCGCGACGGCAGCTAGTCGCGATCCCCCGGGGGCGGCTTGGCGCCCGGCATCGGCGGCACCCCGACCGAGGGTGGCGCATCCGGCGACAGCTCCGGCACCTCGACGATTCCGCGCCCGACGTGGCTGTGCCTGCGGCTGTAGAGGAAGTAGACCAGGAAGCCGATGACCGCCCAGCTGGCGAACAAGGTCAAGGTATAACCGGACAGGCTGAAGAACAGGTACAGGCAGCCGAGGATCGCGAGCGGCGCAGTGACCATGATCGCCGGCGTCCGGAACGGACGCTTCCGGCCCGGGTCGGTCTTGCGAAGCACCATCACCGCGATCGCCACCATGGCGAAGGCGAACAGGGTGCCGGAGTTGGAGATATCGGCAAGCGCCCCGACCGGGAACAGCGCCGCGAAGATCGCGACGAACACGCCCGTGATGATCGTCACCACGTGCGGCGTGTGGTACTTGGGGTGGATCTTCGACAATGGCGCCGGAAGCAGCCCATCGCGGCTCATCACGAAGAAGATCCGGGTCTGGCCGAAGATCATCATCAGCACCACCGACGGCAGCGCGAGACCTGCGGCCAGCCCGATGAGGTTGCCTATCTGCCGCCAGCCGATCTCGCGCAGGGTCCAGGCGAGCGCCTCCTTGGAGCAGACGACCGCGTCGCTGGCGATATTGGCGCAGGCGGCGGCCATTCCGGTGGCATCGCCCGGCGAGATACCCCTTCCCGCCGAATCCAGCAGCGGCTGGGCACCGACGGAACCGATCACGCCCGCGGCGACGAGCAGGTAGAAGACGGTGCAGATCGCCAGGCTCCCGATCAGGCCGATCGGCATGTTGCGCTGCGGGTTCTTGGTTTCCTCGGCCGCCGTCGAGACGGCGTCGAAGCCAACGTAGGCGAAGAAGATCGAGGCGGCCGCCGCCGAAATTCCGGCAAAGCCCAACGGCGCGAAGGGCTGGAAATTTTCCGCATTCATGACCGGGATTGCGAGTATGACGAACAGGGTCAGGGCGGTGACCTTGATCATCACCAGGACCGCATTAACCCAGGCGCTCTCCTTGGTGCCGATTACCAGCAGCCAGGTGACGAGCAGGGCGATCAGAAAGGCGGGCAGGTTGATGTAGCCGCCGACCTGCATGGCAGTGGTCAGCTCGTCGGTCGGAGTAGCGCCAAATGCGAGCTTGGCCTGGGCGATCAGGGCGTTGGCGTTGACCAGCTCCTGCGGCAAGGCGATCCCGAGATATTCTCGCAAGAGGCCTACGAAATAGCCCGACCAGCCGACCGACACGGCGCCGGCGGCAACCGTATATTCGAGCACTAGAGCCCAGCCGACGGTCCAGGCGAGGAATTCGCCCATTACCGCATAGCTGTAGGTGTAGGCCGACCCGGAGACCGGAACCATCGACGCCATTTCGGCATAGCAGAGCGCGGCCACGGCGCAGACCGCGCCGGCGATGATGAAGCTCAGCATCATGCCGGGGCCAGCCTTTTGCGCGGCCTCCGCAGTCAGGACGAAAATGCCGGTGCCGATGATGGCGCCGACCCCCAGCATGGTCAGCTGGAAGGCGCCGAGAGTGCGGACCAGCGACTTCTTTTCTGCGGTTGCGAGGATTGCGTCGAGTGGCTTGACGCGGCCGAAGAGTCCCCCGCG
>DASTDT010000075.1:0-3363 GCA_035710225.1 Sphingomicrobium sp. | reverse complement strand
CGACATTGCGCTGAATCATTCTCGCCAATCGGCGAGCCTTTGTGGGATGTCCTCCATTGCCTTACGCACCGGGCGGGAAACTAACCGAGTTGCCGGCCGGGCATCCGTGCGAAACCTGCCCGGTTCGGCCGATCACCATCTGCCGGGGCCTCGATGCGCCGACCCTCGCCGGCATGCGCTCGCTTGGTACGATGCAGCGGCTGCAACCCGGACAATCGGTGTTCCACGAAGGTGACCCCGCGCAGCGCGTGTTCATGGTCACTCAGGGCGCGCTCAAGCTATACACATTGCTCGCCGATGGCCGCCGCCAGGTTACCGGCTTCATGTTCCCCGGCGACTTCCTCGGCATCAGCGTCGACGAGGAATATGCATTCACCGTGGAGGCGCTCGAGAATTCCGAACTGTGGTGGTTTTCGCGTGAGGCCTTTGAGCGGTTCCTCGCCGAGCACCCCCAGGTCGAGCGGGAGCTCTATCGGCTGGCGGCGCATGAACTCGCCGAGGCCCAGCGCCAGATGGTACTGCTCGGACGCAAGGCTGCGCATGAGAGACTCGCGAGCCTCTTTCACTCGCTCTTGCTGAGGGCCGAGCGGGCGAGCGGGGTAAGTCAGCAGGCCTTCGACCTGCCGATGAGCCGGATCGACATCGCCGACTATCTCGGGCTGACCAAGGAAACGGTGAGCCGGATGATCGCGCATCTGCGAAGTCGCAGACTGATCCGGCTGCAGAGCCAGAACCGGGTCGAGGTGCTGGACCGCGGCGGCCTCGAAGCAGTCGCGCAGGGTGATGGCGACGCCTAGCCTCGCCACCACGGCTCAATAGGCCCACTCCGCCTGGAGCCACAGTTTGCGAGTATCGGATCCAAAGTCGCGCGCGTTGTAGTTCGCGAACTTTAGCAGCATGCCAAGCTTGCCACGCTTGAAGCCGATCGAGGCGTCCCATTCGGTGCCATATTCCATATCGCCGCGCGCGGAGTCGAACTGGTGGAAGACGATCTGCGCAGTAAGGCCAGGCAGCGCGGTCACGCTGGCGAAGGTCTTGCCGACCGAGACATAGGCGTCTTGCAACCCGGCTGGCGGAGTGGAAAGGAACAGATCCGCCCAGCCGTTGAACTTGTGCAGCGTCGCCATTGGCGTCTGAACGGCTCGGCCGTTGTCGCTACCAAGCTTCTCCCAGCCGGCCGCAAGCGCAAAACCGGCGAGCTTGGTAGATCCCTCGAATGCCCAATAATCGGCGGCGTAGTCGAACGGATTGTCGGCATGGTCCGATTGACGGGCATAGCTTGCGCGTAGCGCGAGCTTGGTCTTTGGGCCGAGCGGGATCGCCGAGCTGCCGATTGCGCCATAAGTCTGGCTGCTGTTGGCCAGCACGGCGTCTTCGTCATAGTCGAGCACGTAGGAAAAAAGTCTGGCGTCGACCGGGCCGAGCTTGGCGCCGAGCCCGGCGAACAGGAAGTCGCCGCGAAACGCGGTCCGCTTGCCGGCCTCTTCGCCGAAGATCGTCCGCTGGCTGATGGCGTAGGTAAGGTCGGCCGTCACCCCGCCCGCCTTGGCCTCCGCCCGCACCGCGTCGAATGTTTGCTCGTTCTGGCGCCAGCCGACCGATCCGACCCATCGCTGGTCGTCGAGATTGATCCGCTGGCGTCCGGCAGTGAGCGTGAAGCCGGGCGCCTTATACTGGAGCTGCAGCCGGTTGAGCTCGAGGTTCCGCGGGTCCGGGATGACGGCAAATTGCGGCCGCCGCTGGTCGTCATGGGTCACGAACGGGAAGGCGTTGTAATCGTTGATTGCCGCCAGCGTCGCTTCGGCTTCGGCGAGCACCGACCAGCGCCCCGCTTTGGCCTCGGCGCCGGCGCGCAGCCGGAAGGTCACGGCTTCCGCTTCGAGCCCGCCCTGGTCGACGCTTTCCACGCGCGCCCTGGCGTCGAGGATTGGCGTGAACTTCACGCCGTCGATAGGCTCAGCGGCATGGGCCGGCGCCCCGAGGAGCGCGGCTGCCGCGACGGCAAACGCCAGTGTCCCGATCGAATCCAATGGACGCATGTCACCCGCCGTCGTTGAACCTTGCCACTTCCTAGGCGAGCGGCCTGCGCGCTCAATGATCTAGCGCAAAGTCGCTTTGCCCGGTCGCTGCCACGCCTGCCTTCGGCTAGGTGAGGGCGATGGACGCCGCGACGATCTTGTGGATGGCGATGCTGATGGCGCTGGCCGCAGCGCTTTATTCCAGCGTCGGGCATGGCGGCGCGTCAGCCTATCTGGCCATCATGGCGCTGTTCTCGGTTGCTCCCGAGACCATGCGCCCGACCGCGCTCGCGCTAAATCTCGTGGTCGCTACCTTTGCCGCGGCGAGCTTCGCTCTGGCCGGGCAGACCAACTGGCGGCTGCTGGCAGGCTTCGCCGTCGGCGCGGTCCCGGCGGCGTTTATTGGTGGCGGCGTGACGTTGGCGCCGGAATATTATCGGCCGCTGGTTGGTATCGTCCTGCTCCTCGCTGCAGTCCGCCTGTTCTGGCAACCGGAGCGGCTGGCGGAGCGCCCGCTTCGCGCGCCGCGGCTGGCGATCACTCTGCCGACTGGAGCCGGTCTCGGCCTTCTGGCAGGACTGACCGGTACCGGCGGCGGCATCTTCCTCAGCCCGCTCATCATCCTGTTCGGCTGGGAGGATGCGCGCAAGACTGCGGGCGTGGCCGCGGCCTTCATCGTCCTCAACTCCGCGGCCGGGCTTCTCGGCAATCTCGCAAGCGTGGAGCGTCTTCCCCCGTCCCTGCCGTTCCTGATCGTGGCCGTGTTCGGCGGAGCGCTGCTCGGCAGCTGGCTCGGGAGCGCCCGCCTGCCGCGCCGCCGGCTACTCCAGGCGCTGGGCGTGGTGCTGGTCATCGCCGCGGGCAAGCTGCTGCTGTCATGACCAACGCCGTCGTCGTCCTCGCCGGTGGGTCGGGCAGCCGGATCGGTGGCGGCAAGCCGCTGCGCCTGCTCGGCGGGAGGCGGCTGATCGACCGCGCACTGTCGCTCGCGGCGCTTTTGTCGCCAACCGTCGCGGTCGCCGTTCGTGACCAAGGGCAGGTCGCCCCGCTCGCCGCGCGCTGCATAGCCGACGTGGCGGACATCGAGGGTCCGCTCGCCGGCCTTGCTTCGGCCCTTCGTTTCGGGACCGAACAGTGCACACAAACGGTCCTGACCATCCCGGCCGACATGCCCTTCCTGCCCGTCGATCTCGCCGAGCGGCTGGCCGAGGCGCTCGGCGAACTGGATTGTGCAATGGCCGCGAGCGGAGGGCGCGCCCATCCGGTTTGTGCGCTCTGGCGCACGACTGCCTCCGCAGCGCTCCCGGATTACCTCGCCACCGGCCAGCGTTCGCTGCGCGGCTTT
>DASTDT010000074.1:0-4579 GCA_035710225.1 Sphingomicrobium sp. | reverse complement strand
TCTTGCGGGCGCCCTGTTCCTTAGTTTTACAGTCGCCCCGACCGAGGAGATCATCCTCATCGCTTTCCAGGCGCACCCGCTCCAGTCCCTGCTGATCGTCGCGCTTTCCGTGCTTCTGATCCACGCCATCCTCTATGTCGTTCATTTCCATGGCCAGGAACGGCGCTTCACTTCGGATCATGGCCGCGCATTCTTGACCCACACGCTGCCGGGATATGCCGTCACGATCATCGCCAGCGTCTACATCCTGTGGAGCTTCGGCCGGCTCGACGGGCTCGGCATCGGCAACGCCGCCGCAGCCATCGTCGTGCTAGCATTCCCGGCCTCGATCGGCGCTGGCATCGCCAGGATCGTGGTATGACCGCGCGCAAGCAGAAAAACGCCGGACCTGACCGGGTCCCGGCGCTGGAATGGGCGGCGGCGGCGATCGGCCTGCTGCTGCTGCTCGGCTTGTGCTTCGCGCTGCTGCGCGAATTCGGCGGCGGCAACGACCGCGCTGTCCCGATCCTCTCGGCCAAGATCGAGCGGGTCATTCGCACACCGGCCGGTTTTGTCGCCGAAGTCGTCGTCTCCAACCATTCGCGCCAGACCGCGGCGGCGGTGCAAGTCGAGGGTGAACTCGGCGACGAGCAGGCGAGCGCGACCCTCGATTACGTGCCCGGCCGGTCGGAGGCGCGCGGCGGCCTGATCTTCAAGGACGATCCCCGCGCCGGCCCGATAGAGGTCCGAGTCGTCGGCTATGAGCTTCCCTAGCTCCCCGCGCCCGCCTATTCCCGAGCGATGGGCAAGGCCGAATTGATCGAAGAAATCCAGCGCCGGTTCGGCGCGTCGGCCGCCATCACCGATGCGACCGACATCGCGCCATGGCTGACCGACTGGCGCGGGCGCTGGCACGGCCGGTCCGACGCGATCCTCGAACCGCGCTCGACCGTTGAAGTGGCGGCGATGGTTACGCTCGCCGCTGAACATCGCGTCGCGCTGGTGCCCCAGGGAGGCAACACCTCGATGGTCGGCGGCGCCACCCCGCCGGACGATGGATTGGCGCTGATCCTGTCGCTGAGGCGGATGAACCGGCTGCGCGAAATCGACCGCCGGGCCCAGCGCTGCGTCGCCGAGGCTGGGGTCATCCTCGAGACACTTCACGAGGCGGTTGCGGCCGTGGGCCTGCGCTTCCCCCTCACCCTCGGCGCCAAGGGGTCGGCGACTGTCGGTGGCCTTGTTTCGACCAATGCCGGGGGCACCCAAGTGCTGCGCTTCGGGCCGATGCGCGGGCTGGTCGAGGGCGTCGAGGCGGTGCTTCCCGACGGCTCGGTCCATAACGGCCTGGCCGGGCTCAAGAAGGACAATCGCGGTCCAAGCCTCGACCACTTGCTGATTGGCGCGGAAGGAACGCTGGGGATCGTAACCGCCGCCCGGCTCAAGCTCGTCCCGGCGATCCATTCGCGCGCTGTCGCCTGGCTCGGACTGACCAGTCCCGAGGCAGCCCTGGCCGTGCTTCGGGTGCTCGAAGGCGAAACGGACCGTATCGAAGGCTTCGAGATCCTTCCCGCCGAATCGCTCGAGGCTGCGCTTGCGCATCTGCCCGGCGCGCGTGCCCCGCTGGCCGAGGCGCAGGCATGGCATGCGCTGGTCGAGGCGACGGCCGCCTCGGCGGAAGAGGAATCACCCGAAGCGTTGCTCGAGCGGCTGCTCGCCCCGTTGCTCGAGTGCGGGCTGATCGCCGATGCGGCAATTTCCGCCAGCGAGGCGCAGGCGCAGGCCTATTGGCGGCTCCGCGACGGACTGTCGGAGGCCGAGAAGAAGGCGTTCGGCCCAGCCACCCAGCACGACATCAGCGTTCCGGTCGACATCATGCCCAGCTTCCTCGCCGAGGCATCGGCGGCGCTGGAGCGCGCCTTCCCGGGAGTTCGCGCCAGCGGCTTCGGCCATCTCGGCGACGGCAACATCCATTTCCACGTGCGGGCAATGGAGCGCGGCGGCGCGAACTGGCTGTCGCGCGAAGGCGAGGCGGTCAGCCGGCTGGTTCACGACCTCGTCACCGCCGCCGGCGGTTCGATCAGCGCCGAGCATGGCATCGGCCAGATGAAGCGCGACGAACTCGCCCGCCTGTCGCCGGGCAAGGTTGCTGCCCTCAAGGCGATCAAGTCGGGGCTCGACCCGAACGGGCTTATGAACCCCGGCAAGTTGGTTTGAGCGCGTGCTTGCCGTCATGGGCGGGCCCGACGCATAAGCGCCCGGCGCGCGCCCGTAGCTCAGTTGGATAGAGCACGTGCCTTCTAAGCATGAGGTCGCAGGTTCGACTCCTGCCGGGCGCGCCATTCACCGGTAATTCACTTTGGGAAGCAGACAGGTGGATTAATCAAAGGGGGACTTTGAGATGAGGGTCATCGCCCGCAGCCTGGCCGTATTGGGAGCGACGATCCTTGCTGCCTGGACCTCACAGGCCAAGGCCGAGACGGTCGTTGTCTACACCAATCCGATGACCCTCGAGCGCACGGTGGTGGTCACCGACAGGGCGGGACCGGACCGCGCTTTCCACTGCTTCCTTCCGCCCAGCGACCTCGGCTGCCAGCCGATCGCCTTTCGCCGCCGGCGCTAGCGCCGCTTCACGCGGCGACCGCTTCCAGCAACCCCTCGAACAGCCGCCGGCCGTCGGTGCCACCGTGGGCGTCCTCGACCACGCGTTCGGGGTGCGGCATCATGCCCAGCACATTGCCCTGCGCATTGAGGATCCCGGCGATATTGCGCGCCGATCCGTTGACTTCGCCGGTATAGCGGAACGCCACCCGTCCTTCGCCCTCGAGCCGGTCGAGCGTGTCAGGGTCGGCCTGGTAATTGCCGTCGTGATGGGCGACCGGGACCGCGATTTCCTCGCCCGACCGGTAGGCGGCGGTAAATAGGGACTGGCTGTTTTCGACCTTCAGCCCGACCGTCCGGCAGACGAAATGCAAGCCGGCGTTGCGCATCAGCGCGCCGGGCAGCAGCCCCGCCTCGGTCAGCACCTGGAAGCCGTTGCAGATGCCGAGCACGGGCACTCCGCGGCCTGCCGCTTCGGCCACCGCAGTCATGATCGGGCTTCGCGCCGCCATCGCGCCGGAGCGCAGATAGTCGCCGTAGGAAAAACCGCCGGGGATGGCGATCAGCCCCGTATCCGCCGGAAGCTCGGTGTCGCGGTGCCACACCATCGCCGGCGCCTTGCCGGTGACGAGCCGAATGGCAGTCGCCAGGTCGCGGTCGCAATTGGAACCCGGAAAGACGACGACCGCGCTGTTCATCCCGCCGATTCCACCTGCTCGATGCGGAAATTCTCGATCACTGTGTTGGCGAGCAGCTTTCGGCACATCTCGGCAATGGCCTCCTCGCTGGTAACGTCGGCAAGCTCGAGCTCGATCAGCTTGCCGGCGCGGACGTCCTGGACTCCGCCAAAGCCGAGCCCCTCGAGCGCGTGATGGATGGCCTTGCCCTGGGGGTCGAGCACGCCCGGCTTCAAGGTGACGAACACACGCGCTTTCATCGGCCGAAGGTCCTCGCTGGCTGCTGGCGCGGCTATGCCGCGTGGAGCCCGCCGCGGCAAGATTTTTACCTCTCTTTAACCATGCCGCCGCACACTGTGCCGAGAGGTCCAAAAGGGGAGGGATCAATGGCGGCAGCGCTCGCTTTGGCGATGTTCGTGGCTCTTGTGGGCTTTGGTTCGAACTATTTTGGCTGGTCCGATCCGGGCGGCAAGGTGCAACTCGCGCTCATCACCAGCTTCATTCTCGGCTGCATCGCCAGCTACAAGGCGAGGGGCTGACCTCACCGTCGCCGCGCGCTAGGTTGCGCCGGTGACGGATTTTTCACCCTATGGCCGGCTGCTCCGGCTCGAGCCGGACGGCGCGGGCGGCTTCACCATGCCGTTCCACGAGGACGTCATCGGCCGCCCGGGATATCTTCACGGCGGGGCGATTGCCGGACTGCTTGAATTCGCGGCGTTCGAGACCCTTCGCCGGGCGATCGACGACCGCGGCGTGGTGATGAAGCCGGTGACGGTGACGATCGACTATCTGCGCGGTGCCGGCGCTTCCCGCGGCGATACGCATGCGGATGCGGTCATCGAGCGGCTCGGCAACCGTATCGCCAATGTCGAAGCCACCGCATGGCAGACCGACCGCTCCCGGCCGGTGGCGACGGCGCGAATCAATTTCCTGCTCGACCGGGCTCAGTAACCGCTCAGCCGCGCCACCTCGCCGGCGTGAAAACGCGGCGTGCCGAACAGTTCGTCGAGCACCGCCTGGCGCTTCATGTAGAGGCCGATGTCGTGCTCGTCGGTCATGCCGATCCCGCCGTGCATCTGGACGCCCTCCTGCACCGACAGGCGCGCCGCCTTGCCGGCCTTGGCCTTGGCGACCGCGACCATCACTGCGGCGCCCGGATCGCCGTCGTCGAGCAGCTGCGCGGCCTTGAGCGCCGCGGCGCGCGCGATCTCGATCTCGCCGTAGAGGTGAGCGGCACGGTGCTGGAGGACCTGGAACTCGCCGATCAGCCGGCCGAACTGCTTGCGCTGCCTCAGGTAGTCGAAGGTCATTTGGCTCGCGCCCGC
>DASTDT010000073.1:0-13587 GCA_035710225.1 Sphingomicrobium sp. | reverse complement strand
TAAGGCCCGGGCCCCTGCCACCCGCGCAACCGAGCCGATGAAAGAATGGTTCCAGGACCGCCACTTGCGGTCCCTTCTCAAGAACACGTCCTATCTCGCTGTTTCGAAGGGCGTTGCGGCAGTCGGCGGGCTGATCACTCTGGCCTTTGCCGGGCGGTCACTGGGCGTCGTCGCGTTCGGCCTTCTGATCCTCGTCCACAGCTATGCCCAAGCCGCCAGCGGGCTCACCAAGTTCAACAGCTGGCAAGTCGTTGTGCGCTACGGCGGCCCGGCACTTCGCGGCGGCGACGAAGCGCGCTTCCGCCGTGCGCTCGGCTTCGCGCTCGGCCTCGACCTCGCCAGCGGTCTACTGACGATGATCGCCGCGATGCTTCTCGCCCCACTCGTTGCTCCATTGTTCGGCTTGCCCGATGAACTGGTTCCGGCGCTTATCCTCTACTGCCTCCTGCTGCCGCTGATGGGCGCCGGCGCAGCGAGCGGTGTGCTGAGGCTGTTCGATCGTTTCGACCTGCTCGGCTGGCAGGGCACGATCACCGCCAATGTCCGCGCGGCACTGACTGTCCTCGCCTGGTGGCAACAATGGCCGCTGCTGGCATTCATCTTGATCTGGTTCGTCACCGATCTGCTTGGCGATCTGGTGATGTGGTGGATGGCCTGGCGCGAGCTTAGGCGCCGCGATCGGCTGGCCGGCATCCGCCCGACGCTTCGCGCCGGCCCCCTCGAGCGCGGCTGGCCTTTCGCGCTCAGCATCAACGTCAACTCCGCCCTCAATACCGCTTGGGGCCCGCTTGCGCGGCTGCTGGTCGGCGCCCTTTTGTCTCCGGCCGCGGCGGGCCTCTATCGGGTCGCTTCGTCGATCGCCGACGCCGCTCAGAAGCCGACGGACTTCCTCAACAAGGCGTTCTACCCCGAGGTCATGCGGCTCGACCACCGCGAGAAAGCGCCGTGGCAGCTGATGCTTCGCACCATGGTACTGTCGGCGCTGATTGGCGCGGTGGCGCTGCTCGCCGTGCTGGTCGGCGGCGAATGGCTGCTGAGGGTCGCCTTCGGCGCTCCGTTCGTCGAGGCCTACGGAGTGATGCTGGTGCTGCTCGGCGTGCCGCTGCTGATGACGGTGACCTTCCCGCTTCCCGCCATGCTGCACGCCATCGGCCGGGTGAACGTCCCGCTAATCGCCAATCTGGTCGGCGCGATTGCCTATGTCGGGCTGATCTTCCCGCTGACCGACCGGTTCGGGCTGGTCGGGGCCGGCGCGGCATTCCTCGCCGGACGGGTGGTGATGATGTCGGTCATGGCCCTTGCCGTTGCGCGCGAGCGGCGGCGTTTGCGGCCGTCATGACCAAGCCTGTGATCTGGGCCCTGCTCGGCGACAAGACCGGCGACAATAACCAGCTCCTCGCGCTGGCCGAGCTGATCGGGCTGCCATTCGAGGCCAAAAGGCTCAGCTACAACCTGATGCGGGCGGTGCCGCCACGCTTTCTCGGCGCCTCGCTGCTGACTTTGACACCCGAGGCGCGGCGCCAGCTCGCTCCGCCCTGGCCGGATCTCGTCATCGCCATTGGCCGCCGAAGCGTCCCTGCCGCGCGCTGGCTCAAAAAACATCATGGCGCCAAGCTTGCGCTGATGGGCCATCCGCGGGTCGCACCCGCGCACTTCGACCTGGTCGTCACCACCCGCCAGTATCCGGTTCCCGCGCACGGCAACGTTATCCTGCTGCCGATGCCGATGAGCCGGCTCGGCGAGCGCCCGGCGGCCAATGCCGCCGAAACCGCCTTGCTCGATTCCCTGCCGCGCCCGCATCTGCTGCTCGCGCTCGGCGGGCCGACCAAGTTCTGGGTGCTCGACGAAGCCGCCGTCTTGGGGGCGGTCGACGAGCTCCTCGCCCGGGCCCGAAACTTCGGCGGAAGCGCCTTGGCGATCGGCAGCCGAAGAACGCCCCCTGCGATCATGTCCGCCGTCCGCGACCGGCTTGGCGACCGACTGATCGAAGATCCCGCGGTCCGCTTCGCCATGCTGATGCATGACGCCGACGAGATTTTCGTGACCGCCGACAGCATCTCGATGCTGTCGGAGGCGATCCAGACCGGAAAGCCGGTCGGGATGGTGCCGATCCAGCTCAGCGCCAAGGGCAAAAGGCGTCTCGGCGAGCGGCCCGGCGAGCGGCGCCATCGCAACCGCGACCTCAGGCATATCTGGGAGTATCTTCGCGGCCAGCGCATGGTCGGAACAGTCGCCGAGCCGCGAGCCGGCGACTGGAGCAGCGACGAAGTGCGGAAAGCCGCCCGGGCGGTCCGCAAACTGATCGGAATCGAGCAAGCGCATGGCTAGACTAAGATCCGGTCTACTCCTGCGGACCATCCGCAATCGCCACGACAATGCCGTCTGGTGGTGGCAGCAAAAAAGCGTCGAGCGCGCCGTCACCGCGGCCTTCGAGGCCCCGTCCCCGATCGCGCTGGATGACAAATTGACGCTGGAGGGCGACTGGCCCAACGCGGCCGATCCACGCCCGGTGGTCATGGCTGCCTGCGATGAAGGCTATTTCGATCGTTTCGGCCGGCATCTCGCGCTGTCGAGCGCGGCGCAAAGTCCGGACACCCGCCTTCACCTTCACATCTATGCGCCCTCGCCGGCCTGCCGAACGGCGATCGACGCGCTCAAGACTCGCTGCGAGGGTCGCCTGACGGTCAGCATCGAGGGGCTCGAGCGCAACCCGTTCGCGACCCCCAGAAGCTTCTATTATGCCGCCGGCCGCTTCGCCGTCGCCAGCCGCATGCGCAAGGAGATCGCCGCACCGATCTTGATGATCGACGCCGATGGGCTGGTCGCGAATTCACTGTCCGCGGGCTTCGAGCGGCTGGCCGGCACCGAAGCGGCGTTCATCCTCCAGCCGGACAATGACGCGCTGTATCGCAAGATCCTCGCCTCGGCGATCTACCTTGGGACCAAGGGCGAGCAGACCGTGCAATTCTTCACCCGGCTGAGCGACGGCATCGGCCTCGCGCTTGCCCAGGGCGGCCAATATCATGTCGACCAGATCGGCATCCATTACGCGTTGGAATGGTGCCGAGCGAACAACTGGGGTCCGCGCATCGCCGATCTCGACCTGGCGTGGAGCGATTACGAATTCCGGCCGGAAAGCCTGATCTGGTCCACCAAGGGCGCTCGAAAAGGCCGTTACGAAGAGCTGCTGGCGACCGTCGAAACGCTCTAGGCCGCGTCAGGATCAGGCAAGGACGGCGGGCCCGTTCCAGCCACGATAGCGGTCGATCAATTCGAGACTGTCATGACGAATATGGTTGGCAGCCATCTCGCTCACGAGCTCCTGCTTTCCTAGGCTCCCCTTGTCGACCAGGTCGGCAAGGATGGCATAGACCAAAGCTTCCTGATTGGGGTCAGGATGCGCCTCGTAGCGGCGGCGTTTCAAACGGCGCAGGAAGTCGAGCGGCCCTCGCTCGCGAAGCGTGAAATCTACCGGCAGACCGGTCTTCCACGGCTGGGTGCGGCGCTTGGTCGTGTGAAGGATCTTGGTCTTCTCGTTGAGCGTGTCGAAATGATTCCATTCCGGCTCGAGGAAGCCGATCGTCTCCGACGGCTCGCGCTTAAGCTCGATCCATTCAATGTAGTCGAAGCGATGCGCGAACAGGTCGTCCTGGTCCTTCTCCGGATCCCAATGCTTGAGCTTGGAGCAATCGAGCAGCATCACGGAGGTGGCGACATAGTCGTTCCGCTTGTTGTGGCCTGGGCGGGGCACCGCCATCACCGCCTTGCCGCCCATGTCGCGCTCGAACAGCTCCGCGACATCGCCGACCCCGAAGCAATCGGGGTCGACCACCACCGCTTTGCCTTCGTAATTCATCAGCTTGGGCGGGCAGAAGCGGAGCGGCGTGAAGCTTTGCAGATCATCCGGGTCCCAGGCTCGGATGTGCCCGGCGCGAAGGATCGTCTGGCCCTCGGCCATAAGCCGCGGATAGTCGGCGGCATCCATGATCACGACGTCGAAGCTGTCCGGCCGTTGCGACGCGCGCTTGAAGCTCTCGGCGCTGATCCGGGCGCCGAGCATCTGGCGCGCATTGGCCTGGATGAAGACCGTGTTCCTGCTCAAAGCGTGGCCTCCTCGAAGCCCCGCGCCTTCACCGTCTCGTCGATCGCCTTCAGCGTCGTCAGCAGGCTTTCCATGCGGTCGAGCGGCCAGGCGTTGGGCCCGTCGCTAAGCGCGTTGGCCGGATCGGGGTGCGTTTCCATGAACAGGCCGGCGATGCCGCTGGCGACCGCCGCTCGGGCCAGCACCGGCACATGCTCGCGCTGGCCGCCGCTCGACGTCCCCTGCCCGCCCGGAAGCTGGACGCTATGGGTCGCGTCGAACACCACCGGGCAGCCGGTCTCGCGCATGATGGCCAGACCGCGCATGTCGGAGACGAGATTGTTGTAGCCGAAGCTCGCCCCGCGCTCGCAGACCATGATCGTCTCTTCATTGATTCCGGCCGCCTGGGCCGCGGCCCGCGCCTTGTCGACGACGTTCTTCATGTCGCCCGGGGCCATGAATTGCGCCTTCTTGATGTTGACCGGCCTGCCACTCGCCGCCACGGCGTGGATGAAGTCGGTCTGGCGGGCGAGGAACGCCGGTGTCTGGAGAACGTCGACCACTTCGGCGACCGGTTTCACCTGCGGTATGTCATGGACGTCGGTGAGGATCGGCACGCCAAGCGCGTCACGGACCTTCTCCAAGACCTTTAACCCCTCGTCCATGCCCGGCCCGCGAAAGCTGGTGCCCGAAGAACGGTTGGCCTTGTCGAAGCTCGACTTGAAGATGAAGAAGATGCCGAGCTTGTCGGCGATCCGCTTCAACGCTTCCGCGGTGCGCAATTGCAGGTCCTCGCTCTCGATCACGCATGGACCGGCGATGAGGAAAAAGGGCTGATCGAGCCCGACGTCGTGGCCGTTGATTTGCATTTGAGGCCCTTAGCGCAGCGAGTCGACTTGGGCCACCGGTGCCCAGGCTCCAAGGCCATATTGTGACGCGAAGTCGGCGGGAAAAGGCTCGCCGGCGTGGATTCCGCTGGCGACGTAAAGACAATCCACGCCGAACCGGGCGGCGCCGAGCACGTCGGTAGCGAGTGCGTCGCCGATTGCTAGCACCGAGCTTTTCGGCGGATTGCCGCCGACGGCGATCGCATGTTCATAAATGTGAGCGTGCGGCTTCCCGTAATATTCGGTGCGGCCGCCCATGGCCTCATACAGTTCGGCGATGGCTCCGGCGCAGGCCTCGGGGACTCCGCCGCGGACAACCAGCATGTCGGGGTTGAGGCAGTGAAGGACCACCCCGCGTTCCAGCGCGGACGCCAGCTCGGGGAGGTAGTCCGACGCGTCCATGCGCACGCCGTCGATCCCGGTCACGGCGAGATCGCTGAACACGTCGTCCGAAGCGATGGCGATCCCGCGGCCGTCCAGGATCGCGCGGTCGCCGGCCGAACCGATGAAACCGACTGGCGCGCCGAGCGACTTGAGTGCTGCGATCCCGGCCTCGCCGCTGGTGGCAATGTGGTCCCAGGCGGCGCCCGGCAGTCCGAGCCGGTCGAGCTGTTGCGCAACGGCTTCTTCAGTCCGCGGCGCGTTGGTCAGCAGGACGATGGTGCGGCCTTCCCCGCGCCAGGCGATCAGCCGGTCGGCAACCCCGGGAAAGATCGTCACTCCGTCGTGGATCACCCCCCACACGTCGCACAGGATCAGCCGGTAGCGCTCGGGCAGCGCGGAAAGGTCGATCACTCCAGGCCGGCCATCGCTAGCGCGTCCTCGATCGGGCTGACGTCCTCGGGATTGTTGAGCTCGCGAAGGGTGAAAGGCGGGGTCTCGACCTCGACCACGTGGACCGGGATGCCCGCGACAAGAAATCGCAATTGTTCGAGCCCTTCCAGGTCCTCGAGCTCGCTGGGCGGCGTGGCAACATAGGTCGTCAGCGCCGAGCGGCGATAGGCATAGACGCCGATGTGCAGGCGAACCGGGCTCATCTCCCTGTCCAGCGCCCTGTCCGGCAGAAAAGGGATCAGCTTCTTCGAGAAATAAAGCGCCCGGCCCTCACCGTCGATGACGACGCTTGTTCCGCCGACCCGCCCCGCCGCTTCCTCGGCCTGGAGCTTGCGCACTTCCGTCACGCGCTGGCGGATGGCGGGCGTCGCAACATCCGCGCCGGGGTCGGTCGCCAACTGGTCGATCAAGGCGGTGACGAAACCCGGAGGGGTTAGCAGCGCGTCGCCCTGGAAATTGACGATGACGTCGATATCGTCAGCCAACTGATCGAGCGCCTCGGCGCATCGTTCGGTACCGTTGCGGGCGGTTTCGCTGGTCATCAGGGCGCTACCCCCGAAACCGCGAACCGTCTCTGCGATCCGCTCGTCGTCGGTCACCACATGCACTTCCGCGATTCCCGGCACCCGGCGAGCAGCCTCGAAGCTTCGCTGGATCAGCGGCTTTTGCTCCCCGTTGACTCCTTTCAGGGCAACCAGCGGCTTGCCCGGATACCGGCTCGACGCGAACCGCGCGGGGATCAGGATCGCCGCCTTCATCAGCGCGGCGCGGGCGTGTCGTGGATGTGGAGCACACCCACCGGCCGCTCGTCCTCGACCACGAACAAGGCGGTGATGCGGTGCTCGTCGAACAAGGTCAGGGCATCGTCGACCAGGTCGTCGGGGCCGACCACCTTGGGGCTTGCGGTCATGAAATCGGCCGCGCTGTGGTCCAATCCGCGCTCGATGTTGCGGCGCAAGTCGCCGTCGGTAATCACCCCGACCAGCCGCCCCTCGCCATCGGTAACTCCGACCAGGCCGAGGCGCTTTTCCGTCATCACGATGATCGCGTCGTGCATGCTGGTGTCGTCGCGCACCAGCGGAAGCGCGGCGGCGCCATGCATCAGCCTTTTGACCGGCTTCAGTCGAAGTCCGAGCGTCCCACCGGGATGGAGCCGTCCGAAATCGCTCCGGCTGAAGCCCTTCTCGCGCATCACCGTCATCGCCAGCGCATCGCCGAGCGCCAGGGTCATCGTCGTCGAGGTCGTCGGGGCGACCGCCTCCGGCCCAACCTCGGGCCAGTGCGGAAGAACCAGCGCCGCCGCCGCCTTTTGCCCGAGCATCGAGCCGCCGTTGCCGGTGATGGCGATTATCGGGATTCCGACATGGTCGAAATGATCGATCACCGGCTCGAGCTCGGCGGTCTGGCCGGACTGCGAGATGAGCAGGCCGACATCGCCCGCGCATGCCGTGCCGAGGTCGCCGTGGATCGCTTCGGCGAGATGGAGGAAGGTCGCGGTCGTGCCGGTCGAGGCGAAGGTGGCAGCAATCTTGCGGCCGATATGGCCCGACTTGCCGAGCCCGGAGACGATCAGCTTGCCCTTGCAGTCGAGCAGCAGCCGCACGGCTGTCTCGAACGCCTCGCCGAGGCTGTCGGCGAGCGCGTCGAGCGCGCGCGCCTCATCGTGAACCATCTGGCGGCCGAATTCGCGGATCGCGGCCGTCTCGTCGGGCAGAGTCATGCCTTGGCGGTTTCCTTCGGTTCGCCGGCCGAAATAACCTGAGCGGCAACCAAGTCGCCGACGACGTTGAGGGTCGTTCGGCACATGTCGAGGAAGCGATCGACGCCGAGTACCAGCGCGATGGCCTCGGGCGGAATTCCGACCATTGCCAGGATCAGCGCGACTACCGGCAGCGAACCGGCCGGAACACCCGCGGTGCCGATACCGCCGAGGATGCACATGACCATCACCATCAACTGCTGGCCGAGACTGAGATCCACGCCGAGAAATTGAGCGAGAAAGATAACCGTCACGCCCTCGAACATCGCCGTCCCGTTCTGATTGGCGGTCGCGCCGATCGTCAGGACAAAGCGCGAGATTTTGCTCGGCAGACCGAGCTGCTCGTCTGCGACCCTGAGCGATGTCGGCAAGGTAGCGTTCGACGAGGCGGTCGAGAACGCCATCAGGCTCGCTTCCTGGGTCTGGCGGAAGAAGTCCAAGGGGCTCTTCTTGCCCAGCGTGGCAAGCAGCGCGGGAAAGACAATGAACATCTGGATCGCGAGCGCCAAAAGAACCACCCCGACATAGGCCGAGAGGCGAACCAGGAGCTCCCACCCGAAAAGAGCGGCGAGGTTGAACATGAAGCAGGCAACCGCGATCGGCGCGAGCTTGATGACGATCATGATCAGCCGCATCGTCACGTCGAACAGCCCCTCGAAGCCGCGTTGCAGCGCGCGCGAATTGGGCGTGTCCGTCAGCAACAGGCCAATCCCGAAGAACAAGGCGAAGAACATCACCGAGATGATCGCGCTGTTCGATCCCATTACCTCGACGAGGTTGTTCGGGATGATATTGACGAAGGCGTCGATTCCCGACGGCTGCTCCTCGCCGCCCCTCACGATCTCACTCGCCCGCCCCGCCGACTCTTCGAGCATGGTCGCCGCAGCGGCGCGGTCGACCCCGGCACCGGGCTTGATGAGGTTGACCGTGGCCAGGCTGACCGCGACCGCGATCGCCGAGACGACAACGGTATAGGCCAGCGTTCTCAGCCCTACGCGCTTGAGCGACCGGACCTCGCCCATCTCCGAGATTCCGACCACCAGCGCAGAGAACAGCAGGGGAATGACGAGCATGAAGATCAGGCGCAGGAACACCTGCCCGATGGGCTGGGTGACATACGTCGTCAGGACCTGGACCCAGGCCGCGTCGCGCGAGGTGGTGTAGGCAATCAGCCCGAGCGCAAGGCCGACGACAAAGCCGGCCAGCATCTGCCATTGCAGGCTGAAGCCTTTGCGCACTGCCGCTTTATCCATCGCCTATCTCCAAACGCCCCGAATTCCGCGTCGGCTTGTTGCATGACCCGCCGCTTTAGGCCAGCGCCCGCGAACCATGGCCGTTACCCACTCCAGCCGGCGGATCGGCCCCAGGGAAACCGTCGCCCTGCTGGCCGGACTGATGGCGCTCAACGCCTTCGCCATCGACGCCATGATCCCCGCACTGCCCGACATCGGCGCCGACCTCGGGGTCGCCACCGACAACCGCCGCCAGCTGGTCGTGGTGGCCTACATGCTTGGCTTCGGATCGAGTCAATTGCTGTGGGGGCCGCTCGCAGACCGTTTCGGGCGCAAGCCAATCCTCGCCGCCGGAGTGGCGCTCTATACCCTGTTCGCCATCCTCTGCGGGATCGCGCGAAGCTTCGAACTGCTGATCGCGGCGCGGTTTGCGATGGGCGCCTCGGCGGCCGTCAGCCGGGCCCTCGTCGTGGCCATGGTCCGCGACCTGTTCGAAGGCGAGGAGATGGCGCGGGTGATGAGCCTCACCTTCATGGTGTTCATGGTCGTGCCAGTGATCGCTCCGACCGTCGGGCAGGGCATCCTGCTGGCCGGGCCGTGGCGGCTGATCTTTATCGTCCTTGCCGCCTACGGGCTGGCGATGGGCCTGTGGAGCTGGTTCCGGCTGTCCGAGACGCTTCATCCCGAATATCGCCGGGCTTTAAATCCGGCCGAGATCTGGGCAGCCGTCCGAGCCACGCTCGGCGACCGGCTGTCGCTTGGCTACACCATGGCGCTGACTGCTACCTTCGGCGGGCTTACCGCTTACATCGCCTCGATCCAGCAGATCGTGTTCGACGCCTTCCAGGCGCCGCGTGCGATCGGCCTGGTGTTCTCCGCCATCGCCGCGCCGATGGCACTTGCGAGCTGGATCAATTCGCGGATCGTGACCCGCTTTGGAATCCGCCGGGTCGGCCATTCCGGCCTCGCCTTCTTCACGCTCGTCAGCATCTTTCACGCCGCCATAGCACTGGCCCTCCACGAGCCCTTGTGGCTGTTTTGCGTGCTGATGTCGCTGGCCTTCATCGGCTTCGCCTTCACCTCGTCGAACCTGTCGGCCCTGGCGATGGCCAATATGGCGCCGATCGCCGGCACGGCCTCGTCGGTCCAGGGCGTCATCGGCACGATCGGCGGGGCGATCCTCGGCTTTGCCATCGGCCAGGCGTTCGACGGCACGGCGCGGCCGTTCCTGCTAGGCATTGCACTGTGCGCGTTGGCCGCCCTCGCAGCGACCCTGCTCACCGAGCGCGGACGCCTGTTCGCGGCGCTTGAGCGGCCCGCCTAAAGCTTCTGGTGCCAGGCCCAGGCGGTGGCAACGATAGTATCGAGGTCGCTGAGCCGCGGAGCCCAGCCCAGCTCGCGCATCGCCAGCGACGGATCGGCGACCAGCACCGGGGGATCGCCCGCCCGGCGCGGTGAGATGGCGTGCGAAACCGCGCGGCCGGTCACCCGCTCGACACTGTCGAGCACCTGGCGGACGCTGGCGCCGGTCCCGGTGCCGAGGTTGAACGCCTTGAAGCCGTCCATCTCGCCAAGCGCGCGGACGTGGGCGTCGGCCAGATCGGCGACGTGGACATAGTCGCGAACGCAGGTGCCGTCGGCGGTCGGATAGTCGTTTCCGAACAGCTTGAGCGGCGGCCCTTTGCCCGACGCCGAGTCGAGGGCGAGCGGGATGAGGTGGGTCTCTGGATCGTGGCGCTCGCCGATTTCACCATCCGGATCGGCGCCGGCGGCATTGAAATAGCGCAGCGCGGTCGCCTTCAGCCCGTCCGAGCAGGCGAAATCGGCGAGCAGCTGCTCGACCGCATATTTGGTCTCGCCATAGGGATTGATCGGCGCCTTGGGCGAGTCCTCGGGGATCGGCACGCGCTCGGGCGCGCCATAGACCGCGGCGGTGCTGGAAAAGACGAAGCGGTTGACGCCATGGTCGCGCAGCGCCTCGAGCAGGTTGAGCGAGCCGGCGACATTGTTGCGGTAATATCGGGCCGGGTCGGCGACCGATTCGGCGACCGAGGTGAAGGCCGCGAAATGCATCGCCGCCTGTGGCCGGTAGGCGTCGAGCACGGCATCGAGCCGGCCCCGGTCGGCGATGTCGCCCTGTTCGAGCGGCCCCCATTTGACCGCTTCGGCATGACCGTGGACGAGATTGTCATAGGCGACTGGAAGCCAGCCGGCTTGGCTCAGCGCCTTGCAGGCATGGGCGCCGACAAACCCGGCGCCGCCGGTGACGAGGATGGCTGGAGCGTCCATGGCGCGGGCGCTAGCAGGCCTCCCGAAGCCCGGCCAGCGAGCCAAGCAGGATGTCGGCGATCCGCTCGCCGCTGCGGCCGTCGCCAAACGGATTGACCGCCGCCGGTCGGGGCCCTTCCGCCCGCCAGCGTTCGAACGCCGCCACGATGCCCGCGCTGGTCGTTCCGGCAATCCGGCTGCAGCCTGCTTCCACGCCCTCGGGACGCTCGGTCACCTCGCGAAGCACCAGCACCGGCACGCCGAAGCTCGGCGCTTCCTCCTGGAGTCCGCCCGAATCGGTAAGGATCATGTCCGCGCTCGCCACCAGGCCGATCGTCAGCGGGTAGGACAAGGGCTCGGTCAACTCCAAGTTCGAGATCTCGCACAACCGCTCGGCAAGCGGGGCCGAGGCATTGGGATTGGGGTGGAGCGCGACGATCAGCTCGGTTTCCGGCTCGCGGGTCGCGATCGCCCCGATGGCGTCGGCAATTGCGCGCATCGGCCGGCCGAAGCTCTCGCGGCGATGGGCGGTGACGAACATATGCGGCCGCTCGGCAAGTTTCGGGAAGCGCTCTAGCACCAGCGCCCGGGTCTCGCGCCGACGGGCGACCCATAAGGCAGAATCGACGACGCTGTTTCCGACCAGGTGAATGTCACCGCTGCGCCCTTCGCGGTGCAAATTGTCCGCCGCCACCGTCGTCGGCGCGAAATGCCACCTCGCGGTGTCGGCGATCATGCGCCGGTTCATCTCTTCGGGAAAAGGGTTGGAAAGGTCGCCGCTGCGAAGCCCCGCCTCGACATGGGCCACCGGGATGCCCGCATAAGCGGCGGCAAGCGCTCCAGCGAGCGCGCTGGTGGTGTCGCCCTGTACGACGACTGCCGAGAATTGCTCGTCCGCATAACAATGGCCCAGCCGTTCCAGGCACCTCGCCGCGAAGCTGGTCAGCGTGTCACCCGGGACGCGCGCGCCGAGGTCGATCCTTCGCTCCAGGCCGAACAAGGCGATCAACGGATCGATCAGCGCATCGTGCTGGCCGGTCAGCACCACCACCGGCGCGGCGCCTGCGGCATCGAGCGCGCGATAGACCGGCGCAAGCTTGATCGCTTCCGGCCTCGTCCCGACGATGAGCGCGACGGTCACTCGATCATACCAACAGCTCGCGGGCCTCAGGCTGCCCGAGGAAGGCGGCCGGGCTGGCGGACTTGCCGTAGGCCCCCGCGCAGAAGACGGCGATGAGGTCGCCGGGGTGCGTTTCCGGTAGCAGCACCGAATCACCCAGCAGGTCCAACGGCGTGCAAAGACAGCCGGTTACGGTCATTTCATGAGAGGAATTCTCGGCAAAGCGGGAGGCGTTGGCGAGCGGATAATTGCGCCGCAGGGTCTGGCCGAAATTACCGCTCGCGGCGAGCATATGGTGAAGCCCGCCATCGGTCACCGCGAACGTGCGGCCGCCGCTTTGCTTCACGTCCACCACCCGCGTCAGATAGACCCCCGCCTCGCCCACCAGCCACCGCCCCAACTCGATCGCGAACTGCGTCGCTGCAAGCGAGTCCGGCGCCGAGCGCAGCGTGTCACCGAGCGCAGCCCCGACTTGCTCGACGTCGAGCGGCTCGTCTCCCGCCGCATAAGGGATTCCGAATCCGCCGCCGAGGTTGAGGTGCGGGATCGCCATTCCGCTGTCCCGCGCGATGTCCGCCGCCATGGCCACCGTCGCCGCCTGCATCTCGGCAACCGCCCCGGCGCGCAACACCTGGCTTCCAGCATAAACATGAAGGCCTCGCCATTCCGCTCCAGCCGCAACGATCCGCCGCGCCAGCGCCGGAACCCGCTCGCAATCCAGTCCGAACGGGCTGGCGAGCCCGCCCATCTTCATCCCCGCCCCCTTTAGCGCGAACGGCGGGTTGACCCGGATCGCCAGCCTCGGAGCCGCTCCAAGCCGCTCGGCAGCGGCCAGCGCCCGCTCCGCCTCGTGTTCGCTCTCGAGGTTAATCGTCACCTTGCGCGCGATCGCCAGCTCGAGCTCCCAATCGCTCTTGCCCGGCCCGGCGAAGCTCACCGGGCGCGCCAGCCCCCCGGCCTGTTCGAGCGACAGCAGCTCGCCGCCGCTGGCTAGGTCGAAACCGTCGATCTGGCTTGTAAGCCATGACAGAAGCGGCCCGTAAGGGTTTGCCTTGACGGCATAATGCAGCGCGACGTTGCTGGGCATGGCGGCCCGGAAACGGGCGATCTGGGCGGCGATCCGCGCGCGGTCGTAGACGAACAACGGTGTCCCCCCGCCCTCGGCGACCAATTGGCCGACGGCCTTGCCGCCGATCGCTAGACTGCCGTCGTCACCGGCCGAGAAGCCCGGCGGGATCGGGCCCATCGCCTTCATGCCAGCATCGCCGCCAGCCCCGCGCGGTCGACCTTTCCGTTGGGCCCGGTCGGAAGCGAGTCGAGCCACAGCAGGCGCCTCGGCATCATGAACGCCGGCGCCAGGTGGGCGAACCACTGCTTCAACCTGTCCTCGGCGTTCTCGCCCTTGG
>DASTDT010000072.1:0-2579 GCA_035710225.1 Sphingomicrobium sp. | reverse complement strand
CAACTTCCGCGAGATCCGCTACTTCGACATCGAGGGCAAGGTCACCGGCCTGTTCTCCAAGGCGATGACCTCGCCCTGCGGCAAGATCCGCATCCCCTTGAACGAGAGCCAGGACGACAAGAGCCAGATCGAGGAGTTCCTGCGCGAATACAAAGGCGAGGGCATCCAGCACATCGCGCTCGGCACGTCGGACATCTACCGGTCGGTCGACATCATCCGCGGTCGCGGCATTCCCTTCCAGGACACGCCCGATACCTATTACGAGATGCTGCCGGAGCGCATCCAGGGCCATGGCGAGGACATCGCCGAGCTCGAGAAGCGCCGGATCCTGATGGACGGCGCACCGACCGAGGGCCAGGGCCTGCTCCTCCAGATCTTCACCCAGAACGTGATCGGACCGATCTTCTTCGAGATCATCCAGCGCAAGGGCAACGAGGGCTTCGGCGAAGGCAATTTCAAGGCTTTGTTCGAAAGCATCGAGCTCGACCAGATGCGCCGCGGAGTGATCTGACCGGAATGAACGACGCCTTCATCTGCGACGCCGTCCGAACGCCGATCGGGCGTTACGGCGGGGCCCTTTCGTCGGTCCGCCCCGACGATCTCGCCGCCATTCCGCTGCGTGCGCTCAAGGAGCGCAACCCCAACGTCCATTGGCAGCATGTCGACGACGTCATCCTCGGCTGCGCCAACCAGGCGGGCGAGGACAACCGCAACGTCGCGCGGATGGCGGCGCTCCTCGCCGGGCTCGGCGCGGCGGTGCCGGGCACCACCGTCAACCGGCTGTGCGGATCCGGGCTCGACGCGGTCGCCATGGCGGCGCGGGCGATCAAGGCCGGCGAGGCCGATCTGATGGTCGCCGGCGGGGTCGAGAGCATGAGCCGAGCGCCGTTCGTCATGCCCAAGGCCGACAGCGCCTTCTCGCGGGCGAATGCGGTATACGACACGACCATTGGCTGGCGCTTCGTCAACAAAAGGCTGAAGGAGGAATTCGGGATCGATTCGATGCCGGAGACCGCCGAGAACGTCGCGGCGGAGTTTCACGTCAGCCGAGAGGACCAGGACCGGTTCGCTGCCGAAAGCCAGCGCCGCGCCGCCGCCGCCCATGCCAGTGGTCGCCTCGCCGCCGAGATCGTCCCGGTGACAATCCCGCAGCGCAAAGGCGATCCGATCGTCGTCGACAAGGATGAACACCCGCGCGAGACGAGCGCCGAAAAGCTAGGCCAGCTGAAGCCCATCGTCCGGCCGGACGGCACGATCACCGCCGGCAACGCCAGCGGGGTCAATGACGGCGCCGCGGCCATCATCGTCGCGTCGGCCGGTGCCGTCGCTCAATACGGCCTCACCCCGCGCGCCCGGATTCTTGGCGGCGCCGTGGCCGGGGTCGAGCCCAGGATCATGGGCATCGGCCCGGCTCCGGCCAGCGAGAAGCTCTTGAAGCGCCTCGGCCTCGCCATCGGCGATATCGACGTGGTCGAGTTGAACGAGGCCTTCGCGGCGCAGGGTCTGCAGGTCATGCGCATGCTCGGCCTGCCCGACGATGCGGCCCATGTGAACCCGAATGGCGGCGCGATCGCGCTCGGCCATCCGCTCGGCATGTCCGGCGCGCGCCTGGCCTTGACCGCGACCGAGGAACTGCAGCGCAGCGGCGGCCGCTACGCGCTCGCCACCATGTGCATCGGCGTCGGCCAGGGGATCGCACTGGCTCTGGAGCGGGTGTGATCGACGAAACGGCGATCATGGCCGTCCTGGCCGAGGTCCCCGACCCCGAAATCCCGGCGGTGTCGGTGCTCGACCTCGGCATCGTCCGCGGAATCGAAGGCGGCAAGGTGATCGTCACCCCGACCTACTCGGGCTGCCCGGCGACGCAGTTCATCGAACAGAGCATCCGCGCCGCGCTCGACGCGGCCGGCTTCCGCTCGGTCGGAATCGAGACCCGCCTCGCCCCGGCCTGGACCACCGACTGGATCAGCGACGCCGGCAAGGCCAAGCTCGCCGCCTACGGAATTGCCCCGCCCGATCTCGCCAAGGCCGCGACCTGCCCGCAATGCGGCTCGACCGACACCGAGGAAGTCAGCCGCTTCGGTTCGACCCCATGCAAGGCGCAGTGGCGCTGCCGGTCATGCCTTGAGCCCTTCGACCGATTTAAGTGCCATTAGCCGCCCTAATCCCCGCATTGCCCGCGATGGAGCAGCTTATGGTCGGCCAGCACCAGCGCGACCATCGCTTCGACCACCGGCGCTCCGCGGATTGCGACACAGGGGTCGTGCCGCCCGCCGATCTTGATGCTCGATGTGGGCTTGAACGCGGCTCGGACGACGATCGGCCGTCCGGTCGATATCCCGCCGTCGATGCCGCTGGCCATCATCGCCGCCCGGCTCTCGCTGCCCTTGGCGCGGCCCGCGGCGAAGCCCTCGCCGATCTCGACCCCTTTGACGGCGTTGATGCCCATCACCGCCGCCGCCAGCTCGGCATCGAGCTTGGCGTAGACCGGCGCCCCCCAGCCCGCGCCCACGCCTGACGCGACGCATTCGACGATCCCGCCCAGGCTGTCGCCGTCCGCCTTGGCCTCGGTCAGCATC
>DASTDT010000071.1:0-4412 GCA_035710225.1 Sphingomicrobium sp. | reverse complement strand
CTCGGCAATCTCGGCGCGCTCGCCGCCAAGCCGGTGATGGAAGGCAAGGCGGTGCTGTTCAAGCGCTTCGCCGACGTCGATTCGATCGACCTTGAGGTCGACACCGCCGACGCCGACAAGTTCATCGAGGCGGTCGCCTTGCTCGAGCCGAGCTTCGGCGGGATCAACCTAGAGGACATCGCCGCCCCGGAATGCTTCATCATCGAGCAGGCGCTGAAAGAGCGCATGAACATCCCGGTGTTCCACGACGACCAGCACGGCACGGCGATCATCACCGCCGCCGGCCTCATCAACGCCTGCCACCTGACCAAGCGCAAGCTCGGCGACATCAAGGTCGTCGTCAACGGCGCCGGGGCGGCGGCCATCGCTTGCACCGAGCTGATCAAGACGATGGGCGTGCGCCACGACAATGTCATCATGTGCGATCGCTCCGGACCGCTTTATCCCGGCCGCGACAAGATGGACCAGTTCAAGTCGGCCCACGCCGTGCCCACCGACGCGCGCAGCCTGGAGGAGGCGCTGGTCGGCGCCGACGTGTTCCTCGGCCTGAGCGCCGCCGGCGCGCTCAAGCCGGAAATGGTCGAAGCGATGGCGCCGCAGCCGATTATCTTCGCAATGGCCAATCCGGTGCCCGAGATCCTGCCGGAGGAAGCGCGCGCGGTGCGCCCCGACGCGATCATCGCCACCGGCCGTTCCGACTATCCCAACCAGGTCAACAATGTGCTGGGGTTCCCCTTCATCTTCCGCGGCGCGCTCGACGTGCGCGCGACGGGCATCAACGACGAGATGAAGATCGCCGCCGCCAATGCGCTGGCGGAGCTGGCGCGCGAGGCGGTGCCTGAAGAGGTCGCCGCTGCCTACGGCGGCACCGCCCACCATTTCGGACTCGACTATATTATCCCCGCGCCGTTCGACCCGCGACTGATCGAGATCGTGCCGATCGCCGTCGCCAAGGCGGCGATGGACAGCGGCGTGGCGAGGCGGCCGATCGCCGACTTCGAGGCCTATCGCCGCGAGCTTCGCGCTCGCCTCAACCCGACTGCCTCTGCGCTTAGCCTGGCGTTCGAAGCGGCCAAGGCCAATCCCAAGCGCGTGCTGTTCGCCGAAGGGGAAGAGGAGAATGTGCTGCGCGCCGCGATTGCCTTCAAGGAAGGCGGTTACGGGGTTCCGGTGCTGGTCGGCCGCGACGATGTTCATGACCGCCTGAGAGCGCTCGGGGTCGACGATGCGGAGAGCTACGAAGTGCTAAACAGCCGCAACTCGCCGCTCGTCGGCCGCGCCGTCGACTATCTCTATGCGCGCCGACAGCGCCACGGAATGCTCCGCCGGGAGGCCGAGCGGATGGTCAACCAGGATCGCAACATCTTCGCCACCGCCATGCTCGCGCTGGGCGAGGGCGACGCGATGATCACCGGCACGACCCGCCCGTTCAGCCAGTCGCTGCGCGAGGTCCGCGTGGTGCTCGACGAGGACAATGGCAGCGAGCCGTTCGGGGTCAATGTCGTCGTCGGCCGCCAGCGCACGGTGCTGATCGCGGATACCGCGGTGACCGAGCGACCGACCGCCGAGCAGTTGGCGGCGATCGCCATCCGCTCCGCCGCTTTCGCGCGGCGAATGGGCCAGGACCCGCGCGTGGCCTTCGTCAGCTACACGACCTTCGGCAATCCGCCGGGCCGCCACATCGCCGAGATTCGCGACGCGGTTAAGCTGCTCGACACGCTCGTCACAGATTTCGAATATGAAGGCGAAATGGGCCCCGACGTCGCGCTGACGTTCGACATGCAGCGCAAATTCTATCCGTTCAGCAGGCTCTCCGGCGCGGCCAACATACTTATCATGCCGGGGCTGCAGTCGGCCAATATCTCGGCCAAGCTGCTGCGCGCGCTCGGCGGCGAAAGCGTGCTCGGCCCCTATCTCCTGGGCATGCCGCTGCCGGTCCAGATCGCGCCGATGACGGCGGCGTCGTCCGACCTCGTCACCCTCGCCGTGCTGGCCGCGGGCGGGGCCGACTCGATCCGCAAGCCAAAGACCGGCAAAGCGGATCGGGCCGGAGGCTAGACCCGCTCGGCGCTCGACACGCTGTCGGCCGAGCGAAGCGCCGCCAGCAAAGCGTGAAGGTGGGCCAGGTCGTCCACTTCGACGTCGAGGTGGAAGGTGTGGAAGCTGCCGTCACGGTGAACCAGCGCGAGGTTGACGATATTGGCGCGCTGCCCGCCCATGATCCCGGCCATTTCGCCGAGCGCGCCGGCGACATCGCGAAGAATGACGCAGAGCCGAGCGGTGCCCCCTTCGCTCTCGTCGCCCCAGGCGAGGTCGAGCCAGTCGGCGTCGATCCCGCTCGCCAATTTGTCGCAGCCGATGACATGGACCTCGATGCTCTCGTCCTCGCGCCTTAGGCCGACGATCCGGTCGCCGGGGATCGGGTGGCAGCAATCGGCGAGGTGGAAGGCTACTCCGGGGGTCAGCCCCCTGATCGAGATCGCCTGGCGCTGGGCCGAGGGGCGCGGGGCGATGTCGCTCCCGGCCGAGCCGGGCATCAGCGCCTCCATCACCTCCTCGTCGCGGATTCGCTTGCGGGCGATGGCGATCATCAGCGCATCGCTGTCCTCCAGGCGGAACTTGGCGACCGCCCGGCCCAGCGCCTCGGCGGCGAGCGGGGCGGGCAGCCTGCCGACGATCTCGTCGTAGATCTTTCTGCCGAGCTCGATCGTCTCATCGCGCTCCTTGTGGCGAACGAACCGGCGGATTGAGGAGCGCGCCTTGCCGGTCGCCACGAACCGCAGCCAGCTCGGCTGCGGATGTTGCGCTTCGGAGGCGAGGATCTCGACCTGGTCGCCATTTTCCAGGAGCGTACGAAGCGGCACCACGCGCCCGTTGACCTTAGCCCCGACGGTACGGTCGCCAAGGTCGGTGTGGACGGCGAAGGCGAAATCGACCGGGGTTGCGCCCTTGGGCAGCTGGATGAGCTCGCCCTTTGGCGTGAAAGCGAAAATGCGATCCTGGTACATCGCCATCCGCGTATGCTCGAGAAGCTCTTCTGGGCTGTCGGCATGTTCGAGGATCTCGACCAGCTCCTCGACCCATGGCACGTGCAGATCGGCGGCCGGCTTGCCCTCCTTGTAGGCCCAGTGGGCGGCAAGCCCGCGCTCAGCCTGGGCGTGCATGTCGCGGCTACGGATCTGGACCTCGATGCGCATCTTGGAATCATGAATGACCGAGGTGTGCAGGCTTCGATAGCCATTGCGCTTGGGCGTCGAGATGAAGTCCTTGAAGCGGCCCGGAACCATCGGCCAGCGTTCATGGATCAGGCCAAGCGCGCGATAACAGTCCTCGACCTTGTCGACGATGACGCGGAACGCCATCACGTCGGACAATTGCTCGAAGCTGATGTGCCGCTCGGCCATCTTCTTCCAGATCGAAAAGGGGTGCTTCTCGCGGCCGGTCACTTCGGCGTCGAGGCCGTGGTCGGCGAGGTGAAGCTGGAGGCCGAGCCCGATCCGGCTGACGAGGTCGCCGCCCGAGGCGTGGAGCTGGTTAAGGCGGCGGGTGATCGAGGCGAAGGCGTCCGGCTCGAGCTCGCGGAACGCCAGCGTCTGCATTTCGGTCATCATGTCGTACATGCCGATCCGCTCCGCCAGCGGGGCATAGATATCCATCGTCTCGCGCGCGATCCGGCGGCGCTTTTCCTCGCTGTCGATGTGATGAAGCGTGCGCATGTTGTGTAGCCGGTCGGCCAACTTGACCAGAAGCACGCGGATGTCGTCCGACAAGGCGAGCAGGAACTTGCGCAAGTTCTCGGCCTGCCGCTCGTTCTCAGACTGTGCCTCGATCTTCGACAGCTTGGTGACTCCGTCGACCAGCCGGGCGACCGAGGGGCCGAACAGCTTCTCGATCTGCTCGGGCGTCGCGAGCGTGTCCTCGATCGTGTCGTGGAGGATGGCTGTGACGATCGTCTCGTCGTCCAGCTTCAGATCGGTGAGGATCCCGGCGACTTCGATCGGGTGGCTGAAATAGGGGTCGCCCGACGCTCGGACCTGGGCGCCATGGGCCTTCATCGAGAAGACGTAGGCGCGGTTGATCAGCGCCTCGTCGGCATCGGGGTCATAGGCCCGGACCTTCTCGATCAGCTCATATTGCCGAAGCATAAGCCAATGTGGGGGGACTGGGCCCTCGTTCGCAAGTGCGAAAAAGGGGAAGCCGCCCAATCACCAGGATCGGATGGCCTCCCCTTGGCCCGGCGGGAGGGGTGCCGGGCGGTGCCCCTGCCGCGTGCGGGCGAGGGGATCGAGTGAGGTTCAGTTGGCGTTGGCGACGGCCTGTCCGCCCCGCGCGAGTCCGTTGCACTTGGCCAGCTCGGCGGCGCTGAGCGGGCGGCCGTCAGCGGTGAAGCCGCGCAACGCACCGACCTTCTT
>DASTDT010000070.1:0-2359 GCA_035710225.1 Sphingomicrobium sp. | reverse complement strand
CGCGGAGCGCCGCTGGCCGCCGAGCTGTTCCGTCCCGAAACGAGTTTCGAGCGATGAGCGACCTCTGGGTACGAGCGCTGTTCCTGGTCCTGCTGTTCGGGATGATCGTGCTCGTCGCCGAGCGGCTGCTGGGATCGGTGCTGGTCGGGCGCAGCGCAGCGCGCGAGCGTAACCAGCGGCTTCAGGCCATCGCCGGCGGGGCCAGCCGGGCAGAGGTGATGTCGCGCCTTCGCCGAACGACCAAGCCGCTGGCGGACAGCGCTCCGACTTACCTGAAGCCAATTGCCGAGCGGCTGGAGAAGCTGCTGACCATGGCCGGGACGGTGGTCCCGATGGGTCGGCTGGCACTGATCCTGCTGGTCGCCCCGGTGGGGGTCTTCCTGCTGCTCTCCGTCCTTGTCTCGGCCACCGGAATGTCGCTGTCCGTCGGCCGCCTGTTCCTGCTCGCGATCGTGTCGCTCGCGGCCGCGACCGGCTTGCCGCTGTTCTGGCTTCAGCTGCGCGCCAACCGGCGCAGGCGGCAGTTCCAGGAGCAGTTCCCGGTCGCACTCGACGTCTTCATCCGCGGCCTTCGGGCGGGCCACCCGATCGCCGCCGCGCTCGATCTTCTGACCACCGAGCTCGACGATCCGCTCGGAAGCGAATTCGGCCTGGTGGTCGACGAGGTGACCTACGGGGCGGAGCTGACCGACGCGCTCTACGCGATGGCCGAACGGTGGGACGTCGAGGACGTCCGGATGTTCGTCGTCAGCCTCAGCGTGCAGAACGAAACCGGCGGCAATCTCGCCGAAATCCTCGAAAATCTGAACAAGGTCATTCGCGACCGGGCACAGATGATGCTGAAGGTCCGGGCGCTGTCGTCGGAAGGCCGGGTCAGCGCACTGATGCTGACTCTCCTGCCGGTCGCGACAGTGCTCGTGCTGTTCCTCATCAACCCGCCCTTTTACCTCGAAGTGGCCGAAGACCCGATCTTCGTGCCGGGCATGGCGAGCCTGGTCGTTATGTACCTCATCGGGCTTTGGATGATCCGCAAGATGGTCGACTTGAAGGTTTGACGATGGACGCGACAACCCTCGAGATGATTCAGCGCGGCGGCTTCCTGCTGTTGCTGTTCGTCACCGTCGCGACCGTGGTTTTCCTCGTCTTCGGCTGGGCCGAGGAACGCCGCCGCACGCGCGAGCGGCTCGACAGCGCGGCCGTTGTCCGTGGCGCTCGAATGATCGAAGAGGGTGGAGCAATTGCCTCGCTCAAGGCGCCCGACAAGAGCGGCATGTGGCTGGGGCTGATCCAGGCGGTCGAGCGCCGCGGGATCCCGCTCATCGACCCGAAAGACGAATCCCTTCGGGCCCGCCTCTTGATGGCGGGCTTCGACTCCCCCGCGGCCCCAGCCATCTACAGTTTCAGCCGGCTTGCGCTGGTCATCCTGTTGCCGGTGTTGATGTTCCTCGCCCTGTGGGTGGGGGGGCGTACGCCATCGATCTTCAAGCTGTACCTGATCGGTGCGTTCAGTGCCTTGCTCGGCCTTTATGGACCGAGCCTCTACATCAAGGCGCGCGCTGCAAAGCTGCAGCGCGAGATCGTCAACGGGTTTCCCGATGCGCTCGACCTGATGCTGGTCTGCGTCGAAGCGGGACTGGGCCTCGAGGCCGCCTTCAATCGCGTCGGCATGGAAATGACCCGCTCCCACCCCTTGCTCGCCCGTCAGTTCGGAGCGGTGGTGTTCGAGCTTCGGGCCGGTCGAAGCCACGAGAGCGCCCTTCGCCGGATGGCCGACCGGGCCGGTTCGGACGATGTCCGCGGCTTCGCCACCTTGCTTGTGCAATCGTCGCGACTGGGCTCGTCGATCGCGCAAACCTTGCGCACCTATTCGGCCGAGATGCGCGAGCGGCGGCGGATGCGGGCAGAGGAAAAGGCCCACCGCCTGCCGGTTCTGCTGTCGATCCCTTTGGTCGGCTTCATGCTCCCGTGCATGATCGGTGTTCTCATGCTGCCGGCGTTCATCCGGGTCATCCGCACCTTGCTTCCGGCGATGGCGGGCGAAGCGCCATGAGCAGGCCAGCGCTCCTTGCCGCCGCAATGCTCGCCGGTGTCGCCGGCTGTGCGGCGCCGAAGCTCGAGATCCGCGAAGTCGGCAGCGCGCATGTCAAGCAAAAGGGCGAACCGACGTCCGGGCGGGTCGCGCTGGGCCTTACTCAGTTGGCGATGGGCAACGTCGGATTGGCGGTCGAGAGCTTCCGCCGGGCGCTTCGCGAAGACCCGCAGAGCCACCAGGCGATGCTCGGCCTCGCCGAATGCTATCTGCAGATGGGCAAACCGTCGCTCGCCCGCCGCTCGCTCGAGCAGGCGCTCGCGCTCCGTC
>DASTDT010000069.1:0-4254 GCA_035710225.1 Sphingomicrobium sp. | reverse complement strand
GACAAGCATATTCCGACCGCGGCCAATGAAAGCGGCAACGCCGCGCTCGGGATCGATCCCGCGCTCGACCATGCGCTGCGCTCACCGATCGATCGCATCATCCGTGCGGCGGAAGGCATTGCCGGCCGCTCCGAAGGGCCGCTGCGCAGCGACTACGCGGCCTATGCCGGCGACATCGCCGCGGCCGCCAAGCACCTCCTGTCGGTGATTCGCTCGATGGTCGATCAGCCGCCAGAGACCGGTGCGCGGCTCGATCTCGTCGCACTGGTCGAGGAGGCGATCGGGCTCGTCGAGGCCCAGGCCGAAGAAAAATCGATCGGCGTCGTGCGCGCCGGAGCGGATCGACTGGCGGCGACCGGCGACCCTCGCGCCGTGATCCAGATCCTCGTCAATTTGCTCGGCAACGCCATTCGTCACTCGCCGCCGGGCAGCCGGGTCACCGTGTCGCTCGCCGCCGGCACCGATTTTGCCTCGGCCACCGTGGCCGACGAGGGGCCGGGCATCGCCCAGGCCGATCAGGAGCGGATTTTCGAGCGCTTCGAGCAGGCCGAGCAGGGCGGCGGAGCGGGCCTTGGCCTCGCCATCGCGCGGCGGCTGGCACGGTCAATGGGCGGCGACATCACCCTCGTCAGCGCCGCCGGCGAGGGCGCGCGGTTCACGCTCAGCGTGCCGCTGGCCTAGTCCTTAGCGATTGTCGACGGCGACATAGTCGCGCTGGGTCGCACCGACATAGAGCTGGCGCGGGCGGCCGATCTTTTGCTCGGGGTCAGAGATCATCTCGTTCCATTGGGCGACCCAGCCGACCGTCCGGGCCAGTGCGAACAAGGCGGTGAACATCTCGGTCGGGAAGCCGATCGCGTTGAGGATCACACCCGAATAGAAATCGACGTTCGGATAGAGCTTCTTCTCGATGAAATACTCGTCGCTCAGCGCGATCTGCTCGAGCTCGCGGGCGACGTCGAGCACCGGATCGGAGATATTGAGTTCCTTCAGCACTTCCTCGGCGGTCGCTTGCATGACCTTCGCCCGCGGGTCGTAATTCTTGTAGACCCGATGGCCGAAGCCCATCAGCCGGAACGGGTCGTCCTTGTCCTTGGCTCGGGCGATGTAGTCGGGAATCCGCTTCACGTCGCCGATCTCGCGGAGCATGTTCAAGGCTGCCTCGTTGGCGCCGCCATGGGCCGGTCCCCACAGGCAGGCGATCCCGGCGGCGATGCAGGCAAACGGGTTGGCCCCGGACGACCCGGCGAGGCGCACGGTCGAGGTGGAGGCGTTCTGTTCGTGGTCGGCGTGGAGAATGAAAATCCGCCGCATCGCCCGCTCGATTACCGGGTTGACCTCATATTCCTCGGCCGGAACGCCGAACGTCATCCGCAGGAAATTGCCGGTGTAGCTGAGCTCGTTCTTGGGGAAGATGAACGGCTGGCCGATGCTGTACTTGAACGCCATCGCCGCGATGGTCGGCATCTTGGCGATCAGCCGGTGAGAGGCGATCATACGCTGGGTCGGGTCGGTGATGTCGGTGCTGTCGTGATAGAAGGCGCTCAGCGCCCCCACCACGCCGCACATGATCGCCATCGGGTGCGCGTCGCGCCGGAAGCCGCGGTAGAAGGTCGCCAGCTGCTCATGGAGCATGGTGTGGCGGGTGATCGTGTAGGTGAACTCGTCAAGCTCGGCCTGCTTCGGCAATTCGCCGTGGAGAAGCAGATAGGCGACCTCCATGAACGTCGATTTCTCGGCCAGCTGGTCGATCGGATAGCCACGGTGGAGCAGCACGCCCTTGTCGCCGTCGATGTAGGTAATGGCGCTCTGGCATGACGCGGTCGAGGTGAAGCCAGGGTCGAAAGTGAACTTGCCGGTCTCGGCGTAGAGCTTGCGGATGTCGATCACTTCCGGGCCGACCGTTCCGGGCAGCAGCGGATAGGAAAAGTCGCCGCCCTCGGTGGTCAGCTTGACGGTCTGGTCGGTCATTCAATCGGCTCCACGAACTGGTCGGCAATCCGGGCGAGGCTCTCGTCACGGCCGAGTAGGGCCAGCACGTCGAAAATGCCCGGCGAGGTCGTCTTGCCCGTCAAAGCCGCGCGAAGCGGCTGGGCGAGCTTGCCTAGCTTAAGACCCTGCGCCTCGGCAACCGCTCGAACGGCGGCATCGGTAGAATCGTGGGTCCATTCGGCGATTTCGGACAGCGTCTTGTGCGCCGCCGCAAGATGGCCGCGCGCTTCCGCGTCGAGCAGGGCCGACGCCTTGTCATCGAGCTTCAGTGGGCGGGTTGCGAACAGAAAGGCGGCGCCGTTGGCAAGTTCGTTGAGGTCGTGAGCCCGCGCCTTCAGTTCCGGCATCGCCCGGATCAGCAGCGTAAGGTCCTCGTAGCTCAGCCCGAGCCGCGCCGAGACCAGGGTGGCGAGGCGCGCATCATCCGCCTCGCGGATGTAATGGCCATTGACGTGCCCGAGCTTCTTCAGGTCGAAACGCGACGGCGATTTGCCGACATGACCGATATCGAACCAGTCGATCGCCTGTTCGCGGCTGATGATCTCGTCGTCGCCGTGGCCCCAGCCGAGCCTGAGAAGGTAATTGAACAGGGCCTCGGGAAGGATTCCGAGCTCGTCGCGATAATTATCCACGCCAAGCGCGCCGTGCCGCTTGCTCAACTTTGCCCCGTCATGGCCGTGGATCAGCGGGACATGGGCGTAGGCCGGCTCCGGCCAGCCCATCGCGCGAATGATCGCCAGCTGGCGGAAGGCGTTGTTGAGATGGTCGTCGCCGCGAATGATGTGCGTGACGCCCATGTCATGGTCGTCGACCACCACCGCCAGCATGTAGGTCGGGCTGCCGTCCGAGCGAAGCAGTACGAAATCGTCGATCTCGGCATTGGCGACCGTTACCTGGCCCTGAACCAGGTCGTCGATGATCGTCTCTCCGTCACGCGGAGCCTTGATGCGGACGACGTACGGCACGTCGTCGGGACCGTCGGAGCGGTCGCGCCATTCGCTCTCGAGACGGAACGGGCGGCGTTCCGCCTGCGCCTTTTCGCGGCGGGCGGTCAGTTCGGCTGGAGTCAGATAGCAGCGATAGGCGGCGCCGGCCTCGATCAGCTGATGGGCGACTTCGGCATGGCGAGCCTCGAACTGCGACTGGAACCAGGGCTCTCCGTCGCCCTCGATTCCAAGCCATGACAGCCCGTCTAGGATGGCGTCGATCGCCTCCTTGGTCGAGCGGACCTTGTCGGTATCCTCGATGCGCAGCAGGTAGCGGCCGCCGTGATGACGGGCGAAAAGAAAATTGAACAGCGCCGTGCGCGCGCCGCCGATGTGCAGATAGCCGGTCGGCGACGGAGCGAAGCGGGTGACAACATCGGCGATTTTCGGACTTGCGCCCAAGCTGGATTTCCCCTTGTTTGGCAGCGCCGGATGAACGAGCTGAGCGCCCTAACATAGAGGTCGCGCCGCTGGAACCGGCGCCGCGACGCATTTCGCTCGCGGCGCGCGCCGCCGGTCACCCGTGGGCGCAGGCACCCTCATCGCTTCGCAGTGACTTCACTCGGCCGCCGGCTGCCATACCGCAAGCTCGCTTCCCGACGGATCGATGAAATGAAACCGGCGACCGCCGGGAAAGGCGAAAATCGGCTTGGCGAGCGTCCCGCCCGCCGCCAGCACGTCTTCGAGCGCCGCCTCCAGATTGTCGACCCTGACGACCGGCAGGGGCGCGGTGAGTGCGCCGGAAGGCTCACCCTGGAGGCCAACGTCCACCTGCTCCGTCGTGGTCGCGGCATAATCGGGCCCGAAATCGGTGAAGGTCCAGCCAAAGGCCTTGGCATAGAAGGCGCGAGTCAGCTCATGCGCCGTCGCGCTCGGCAACTCGACATAATCGATGCGCGGCGCTGCCACGTCAGTAGCGCCGGATGAGACCTGCCAGCCGGCCCTGGATCTGGACCTGCTCGGGGCGATATCGCTGCGGCTCGTACATGCGGTTGGCAGGGTCGAGGCGGATCATCTGTCCTTCGCGGCGGAAGGTCTTCAGCGTCGCCTCCTGCTCGTCGATCAGGGCCACCACGATTTCGCCCTCGCGCGCCACGTCGACCTTGCGAATCAGCGCGAAGTCGCCGTCGAGAATGCCCTCCTCGACCATCGAATCGCCTGATACTTCGAGGGCGTAATGTTCCCCCGGGCCGAGCAGCGCCGCGGGAACGGAGAAATTCTCCGTGCCCTGGAGTGCTTCGAGGGGAGTGCCGGCCGCAATCCGCCCGTGCAGCGG
>DASTDT010000068.1:0-2088 GCA_035710225.1 Sphingomicrobium sp. | reverse complement strand
GCTCGTCGACTTCAAGCTCGAGTTCGGGCGGGTCTGGGACGGCGACTACGCGCGGATCATCCTGGCCGACGAGATCAGCCCGGACGGCTGCCGGCTGTGGGACATCAAGTCCAACGAGAAGCTCGACAAGGACCGCTTCCGTCAGGACCTCGGCGGGGTCGAGGAAGCCTATCAGGAAGTCGCCCGCAGGCTCGGCCTGCTCCAGCCCGACGAGGAATTCGCGGTGCTCGATCTCGACAGCCACCGCAAGAAGCGCGGGCGGTAGATCAGTCGTCATTGCGAGCGTAGCGAAGCAATCCAGCCGATTTCAGTGGATTGCTTCGCCGCCGCGCTCCTCGCAATGACGGGAGGGAAATGACCGCCCACCGCGTCCGTGTCATTACTCTTAACGCCGCGCTCGGCCCGCTCGACTATCGCGTGCCAGAGGGCATGACGGTCGCCCCCGGCTCGGTCGTCGTCGCCCCGCTCGGCCCCCGGCAGCTGGTCGGAGTCGTCTGGGAGCCCGAGCGGCTGGCGACGAGCGAAGTGCCCGACAGCCGGCTTCGCCCGCTCGTCACCGCGCCCGATGTCCCGCCCGTCCCAGCGCCGCTCCGCCGGCTCGTCGAATGGACCGCCGATTATTATCTCTCCCCGCTGGCGGCCGTGCTGCGGATGATACTGCCCTCCGCGGCGGCGCTCGAGGGCCCGCGCCAGCTCACCGAATATGCGCCCACGGGCCATGCGCCCGAACGCCTGACCCCCCAGCGCGAAAAGGCGCTCGCCGCGATCGCGGGTCGGCAGGGCACGATCCGCGAGCTCGCTGCCCATGCCGGGGTCAGCGACGCCGTCATGCGCGGACTGGTCAATGCCGGCGCGCTGGAGCCGGTGCAGGTCACCGCCGACAGGCCGCTGCCCTGTCCCGACCCCGGCTACGCCCCGCCCGAGCTGACCGCCGAGCAGAAGGCCGCGGCCGGATCGTTGGCGGGCGCGATCGGCAAGGGGTTCGACCCCGTGCTGCTCGACGGCGTCACCGGGTCGGGCAAGACCGAGGTCTATTTCGAAGCGATCGCCGAGTGCCTTCGGCAAGGGCGTCAGGCACTCGTCCTCCTCCCCGAGATCGCGCTCACTGAGCCCTTCCTCAAGCGCTTCGAGGCGCGCTTCGGCTGCCCGCCGGTCGCCTGGCATTCGGACCTCCGCTCGTCGCAGCGCCGCCGCAATTGGCGCGGGATCGCCAGCGGCGAAGCCAAGGTCACGGTCGGCGCCCGGTCCGCCCTGTTCCTCCCCTACCCCAAGCTCGGCCTGATCGTCGTCGACGAGGCGCACGAGCCGAGCTTCAAGCAGGAGGACGGGGTGCAGTATCACGCCCGCGACGTCGCGGTGATGCGCGCCAAGTTCGAGGACGTGCCGGTGATCCTGTCCTCCGCCACCCCGGCGATCGAGAGCCGGCACATGGTCGGCCAGGGCCGCTATCGCGAGGTCACGCTCGCCAGCCGCTTCGCCGGCGCGCGCCTTCCCGATATTCGGGCCATCGACTTGACCCAGGACCCGCCCCCACGCGGCCGCTGGCTCGCGCCTTCGCTCGTCGCCGAGCTGCAGGCCAACCTGGAGCGCGGCGAGCAAAGCCTGCTGTTCCTCAATCGTCGCGGCTTCGCGCCGCTGACCCTGTGCCGCCACTGCGGCCACCGCTTCCAATGTCCCAATTGCACGGCCTGGATGGTCGAGCACCGGCTGATGCACCGGCTCGCCTGCCACCATTGCGGCCATGTCATGCCCCCGCCCAAGGCCTGCCCCGAGTGCGGCGAGGAGGACAGCCTGGTCGCCTGCGGGCCGGGGGTCGAGCGGATCGCCGACGAGGTGGCCGAGCTGTTCCCGGAGGCGCGGACGGCGATCGTCACCTCGGACACCATCTGGTCGCCCGCGCGCGCGGCGGAGTTCGTCGCGGCGATGGAAGCCCAGGAGATCGACATCGTCATCGGCACCCAGCTCGTCACCAAGGGCTATCATTTCCCCAACCTGACGCTGGTCGGAGTCATCGATGCCGATCTCGGGCTGCAGGGCGGCGACCTTCGCGCCGCCGAGCGCAGCTTCCAGCAGATCCAGCAGGTCGCC
>DASTDT010000067.1:0-3013 GCA_035710225.1 Sphingomicrobium sp. | reverse complement strand
CGATGGACCTGATCGGCTTGCCGTGGCAGGTGATCATCGGCCCGCGCGGGCTCGAAAAGGGCGTCGTCGAGCTCAAGGACCGCAAGACCGGCGAGAAGCAGGAATTGTCGATCGAATCCGTGATTGCGAAGCTGACCGCATGATCCTCAATCGCTACGAACGCATGGTTGCCCGGCGTTACCTCCTGCCCGGCAAGGGCGAGGGTTTCATCTTCATGGTCGCCGCGATCAGCCTGGCCGCGGTCGCGCTCGGCGTTGCCGCCTTGATCGTCGTGATGAGCGTCATGAATGGCTTTCGCGCCGAGCTGTTCGACAAGAGCGTGGGCCTGAATGGCCATGCCATCATTCAGGGCTATGACGGGCGGCTAAGCGACTGGCGGCAGATCGCGGTCGCTGCCCGCGCCACGCCCGGCGTGACCGAGGCGCGGCCACTGATCGAGCAGCCGCTTATGGCCTCCGCCAACGGTCGAGTGGAAGGCGTGCTGGTGCGCGGGGTCGAGGCCTCAGAAATCCCCCGCAACAAAGTGATGAATGCCAACGTCCGTTCGGGCGACATGCGCAGCATCACGCCCGGCAGCGGACGGGTGGCGATCGGCGTCCGCTTGGCCGAGAAGCTCGGCGCCTATCCCGGCTCCGAGATCGCGCTGATCAGCCCGGAAGGTCGCGCGACCCCGATCGGCACCGTACCGCGGATCGTCAGCTACACCGTTGGAGCGGTGTTCGAGGTCGGGGTCTACGATTTCGACGCCGCATTCGTCGTCATGCCGATGGAGGACGCCCAGACGCTGCTGATGATGGGCGAGGACGTCGGGCTGATCGAGGTTCAGACCACCGACCCCGACAATGTCGCCGAGCTGATGGCTCCGCTCCAGCCGGCGGTTCGGGGCAAGGGCTTGATCATCGACTGGACGCAGATGAACTCGGCGCTGTTCGAGGCGCTCGAGATCGAGCGGGTGGCGATGTTCTTCGTGCTTTCGCTGATCATCCTCGTCGCGGTATTCAATATTCTCTCCTCGCTGATCATGCTGGTCCGCGCCAAGACCCGCGACATCGCCATCCTCCGAACGATGGGCGCCAGCCGGAGCGGGCTGATGAAGGTCTACATGACCGTCGGTACCATCATCGGCAGCGTCGGAATCGTCGCCGGGCTCCTGCTCGGCTCATTGATCCTGTTGTTCAGAAAGCAGATCACCACCGCCTTCCAATGGGCCAGTGGCCAGGACATCTGGGACCCGTCGGTCCGCTTCCTCACCGAAATGCCGGCCAAGACCGACCCGTTCGAAGTCGCAGCGATCGTCATCACCGCCTTCGTGCTGAGCGTCCTGGCGACGATCTACCCGGCGTGGAAGGCGGCCTCGACCGACCCGGTGCAGGTGCTTCGCTATGAGTGAGGCGGTGCTCCAGACCCGAGCGCTCAAGCGCAGCTTCGTCCAGGGCGAAACCACCATCCACGTCCTGCGCGGGATAGACCTTGCCGTGCAGCGGGGCGAGATCGTCGCCTTGCTCGGACCTTCGGGCTCGGGCAAGTCGACCCTGCTCCAGGCGGTCGGCCTGCTCGAAGGCGGGTTCGAAGGCTCGATCCGGGTCGCCGGCGAAGAAGCTTCGAAGCTCGACGACGAGGGCCGAACCCGGCTTCGGCGCGAGACGCTCGGCTTCGTCTACCAGTTCCACCACCTGCTGCCCGACTTCGACGCGCTCGAGAACGTCATGTTGCCGCAGATCATTCGCGGCGCGGAGACGGAAGCCGCGCGTACCCGCGCCGAGGAACTCCTCGGAACGCTTGGACTGGCGCAGCGCCTGACCCATCGACCGGCCAAGCTGTCGGGCGGCGAGCAGCAGCGTGTCGCCGTCGCCCGGGCGCTGGCCAACCGGCCGCCGCTGATTCTCGCCGACGAGCCGACCGGCAACCTCGACGAGAAAACCGCCGACCGGGTGTTTGCCGAATTTCTGACGCTGGTGCGGGGCGAGGGGAGCGCTGCCTTGGTCGCGACCCACAACGAGCGGCTGGCGGCCAAGATGGACCGGGTGGTGCGGCTTCACGAAGGTCTTCTTGAATAAGCGGAGCCGAGTCGGGCCAGGCGCGTTTCTTGCCTCCTATGCGACGATTCACCCCGCTCACCTGGATGGCCTTTGCGCTTGCCGCGATCGTCGTCGTCGGCCTCCTCTACGTTTACGCGACCCGCGACGGCGGCTCGGCCAACGACCGGCTCGGCAATGACATCGCCAGGGCCGAGACCGGCGACCGGCCCGAAAAGCGCTGCTCGTCGCCGCGCACCTACGACGCCATCAAGCGCGAGCTGTTCCGCCGCGCCGCCGCCACCCGCGGCGCCGACCGCTCGGCGTTCGACCAGGTTGCCGCCTACTCCTCGCTGCGGGTCGAATCGCCGCTGTTGAAGGATCGCGACTCGGACATCGGCACGCTCAACTGCTCGGCCCGGATCGCGCTCGACCTTCCTCCGGGAACGGAAGTGGTCGGCGGGCGGCGGACCCTGAGCGCCGACATCGACTACGTCCTCCAGCAGGCAACCGACGGCAGCGGCGACGTGGTGATGATCGAGGGCGCCGACCCGATCACCGTGCCGCTCGCGACCCTTGCCCGGGTCGGCGGTGCGACCACGGGTCCGATTGTGGCCGCGCCCGCGCCCGACTCCGGCCCGATTGCCGAGCCGCGCGACACTGCCGCCGACGATTCACCCCCGCCGCCGCCGGAACGGCCGCCGGTGATCTCGCCCCCGCCGCCGCCGCCAGTGGCCCAGCGCCCTGCCGCCAGCCCGAGCTTCAACTGCCGCAACGCGCGCACTCGCGGCGAGATCGCGGTTTGCGGCGATCCCCGGCTTGCCACGCTCGACCGCCAGATGGCGTCGCAATATGTGCGCGCCGTGTCGGGCGGCTCGGCCGAGCAGCGGGCCTTGCTCAGCCGCACGCGCGGCGAGTTCCTCCGCCACCGCGATTCCTGTCCCAACGACGCCTGCATCGCCGAAACCTACCGCGGCCGGATGCGTGAGATCAGCGAC
>DASTDT010000066.1:0-9021 GCA_035710225.1 Sphingomicrobium sp. | reverse complement strand
CGCGGACGGCAAGTCGGCGATGCTTCACCAGCTCAATCCCGTGCGCCTGGCCTACATCCGCGACCGCATCGACCAGCATTGGCAGGCGGACGAATGCGCCTTCAAGCCACTCGCTGGCAAGACCGCGCTGGATGTCGGCTGCGGCGCCGGGCTGCTGGCCGAACCCCTTGCCCGGTTGGGCGCGAAGGTTACCGCGATCGACGCCGCGCCGGAGCTGATCGAAGTGGCCAGGGCCCACTCGGCGGCCGTCGGCCTCGACGTGGATTACCGCGCCTGCGCGGTCGAGGACCTGGCCGGCAACTTCGACCTCGTCACCGCGATGGAGGTGGTCGAACATGTCGCCAACCCGCGCGCGTTTCTCGCCAGCCTCGCCCGGCGCCTCGCGCCTGGTGGCCTGCTCATACTTTCCACCCCGAACCGCACGGCCTGGTCACGCCTTCTGACGATCACGCTGGCGGAGGGCGTGGGCCGCATCCCCAAGGGCACTCACCGCTACGAAGACTTCATCACGCCCGAGGAAATGACGGCGATGATGGCCGAGGCCGGCCTGGCGGTGGACGACATCGAAGGAATTGCCGTGTCGCCGATGAAGGGTCTGCACTTGAGCGAGGACACCAGCCTCAATTATTTGGTTTCGGCCCGCCGTTCCTAGGCCGCCATCAACGCTCCACGAAACACCGCTTCCTCCAGCACCTGGCCAGCGCCCAGCGCAACGCAGTGAAGCGGGTTGGCGGCGACCATTACCGGCAGCCCCGTCTCGTCTGAAATCACCGCGTCGAGGTCGCGCAGCAGCGATCCGCCCCCGGTCAGTGTGATGCCGACGTCAATGATGTCGGCGGCGATCTCGGGCTGGGTGTTCTCAAGCGCGACCCGCACTGCCTGGACGATCCGCGCCACCGGCTCGGCCAGCGCCAACGCGATCTCGGCCTGGGTCAGCGTGATCTCCCGGGGGACGCCTTTTTCGATGTGCAGGCCCTTCAGGCTGACGCTCGTGCCACGTCCGTCGACCGGCGGCCGCGCCATTCCGACTTCCTTCTTGACCCGCTCGGCGGTCGCTTCGCCGATGTGGAGGTTATGGGTTCGGCGGACGTAGGACATGATCGCCTCATCCATCTTGTCGCCGCCGACCCGCACCGATTGCGAATAGGCCAGTCCCTGCAGCGAGATGACTCCGACTTCGGTCGTCCCGCCGCCGATGTCGCACACCATCGAACCAATGGGATCGATCACCGGCATTCCCGCGCCGATCGCCGCCGCCATCGGCTCCTCCAGCAGCTGGACCGTGCCGGCCCCGGCGTTCGAGGCGGCGTCGCGGATCGCCCGCCGCTCGACGTTGGTCGAGCCCGACGGCACGCACACCACCATCTCCGACCTGCTCGTCAGGCGCTTGGCGCCGCCCGCCGCCTTGGCGATGAAGTGCTTGATCATCTGCTCGGCAACTTCGAGATCGGCGATCACCCCGCTCCTGAGCGGCCGGATGGTGCGGACGTTGGCCGGAGTCTTGCCGAGCATCAGCCTGGCCTCCTCGCCGACGGCGCGTACCTTCGGCTGGCCGTTGACATATTCCAGCGCAACTACCGAGGGCTCGTCGATGACGATGCCGCGCCCGCGTGCATAGACCAGGGTGTTGGCCGTGCCGAGATCGATCGCGAGGTCGCGGTTGCCGAAGTTGAGGAACGAGAATCCCATTCGCGTCACGCCTTTATGGAGCGACGATACCCCGGCAGGCGCCCCCACGGCTCCTGCTCCCCCGGAAAATCGTGTCTGACGAAAAGGTTATGCCTGACCGGCCGCCGGGTCGAGTTCGGCTGGGCGCGGCCACGGTGCGTCCTGCCGACAACGCGGGATAACCGTTAAATGAAGGGGTCGGGTCCCAACGGTCCGCTATCGCTTTGCTCCATTCCAGAGTAGGGGCGCGCCATGCCTCATTCCCAAATCAACCCGGCGCTCGCCCAGGCGCTCGCCGTTCGCGGCTACGACACGCTCACCCCGGTCCAGGCCGCCGTCGTCGAGCCCGCCGCCCACGGCCGCGACCTGATCGTCTCCGCGCGCACCGGCTCGGGCAAGACCGTCGCCTTCGGAATCGCCATCGCCGACCAGTTGCTCGACGGCGGCCGCGCGCCATGGGCCCGCGAGCCATTGGGCCTGGTCATCGCTCCGACCCGCGAGCTGGCGATCCAGGTCAGCCAGGAACTCGACTGGCTCTATGCCGAAACCGGCGCGCGGGTCGTTACCTGCGTCGGCGGAATGGACCCGATGAAGGAACGCCGCGCGCTTGCCGGCGGCGCCCATATCGTCGTCGGCACGCCGGGCCGCCTGCGCGACCATCTCGAGCGCGGCGCGCTCGACCTGTCGGCGCTCAAGGTCGCCGTGCTCGACGAGGCCGACGAGATGCTCGACATGGGCTTTCGCGAGGAGCTCGAGGAAATCCTCGACGCGACTCCGGGCGAACGGCGCACCCTGATGTTCTCGGCGACGATGCCGCGCGCGATCGTCGCGCTCGCCAAGCGCTACCAGAAGGACGCGCTTCGGATCGAAACGTTGGGCGACCGCGAGGCCCATGCCGATATCGCCTACCAGGCGGTCGCCGTGTCGCCGACCGACATCGAACATGCGGTCGTCAATCTGCTGCGCTTCCACGAGCCGGAAACCGCGATCCTGTTCTGCGCCACGCGCGACGCCGTGCGCCGGCTCCACGCAAGCCTTCTCGAGCGCGGGTTTCACGCCGTCGCTCTGTCGGGCGAGCATAGTCAGAGCGAGCGCAACCAAGCGCTCCAGGCGCTGCGCGACCGGCGCGCCCGGGTGTGCGTCGCCACCGACGTCGCCGCGCGCGGCCTCGACCTGCCGTCGGTCAGCCTGGTCGTCCACGTCGAGCTTCCGCGCGACGCCGAGGCTCTCCAGCACCGCTCCGGACGCACCGGCCGCGCCGGGCGCAAGGGCATCGCCGTGCTGATCGTGCCGTTCCGCCGCCGCCGCAATGTCGAGATTTTGCTTCGCAATGCGCGCATCGACGCCGAGTGGGTCGCCCCGCCGACGGCGGAATCCATCCTCGAAAGCGACCGCAAGCGCCTCCTCGAGCGGCTGTCGGCTCCGGTCGACCTCGACGACGACGACCGCCGCCTGGCCGACCAGCTGATGGCGCAATTGCCACCCGAGCAGATCGCTGCCGCGCTAATCCGTCTGACACGCGCCGACATGCCCGCGCCGGAGGATATATTGCCCGCTTCGGAACGCGCCGCCCAAGGCGATTCCGGGCCGCGCCCGGGGTTCGACGGCTCGACCTGGTTCCGACTCAACGCCGGCCGCCGCCATAATGCCGATCCGCGCTGGCTCCTGCCGCTGATCTGCCGTTACGGCCACGTCAACCGGAACGACATCGGGGCGATCCGTATCGCCGCCGGCGAAAGCTTTTTCGAGGTCACCGCGCGCGCCGCTCCGGGCTTCGTCGCCGCCCTCAAGCGCGCCCGCATCGCGCCCGAGGACGAGGGGCTCGTCATCGAGCTGGCGGAGCCGCGCGATGCACCGCCGGCAAGCGGCGGCAACCGGCCGCAGCGTGCGCCGGCGGCCAAGCCGAAGCATCAGCCGATCGACATGCGTCCCAAGCCGCGCTGGCCGAAGAAGGGCGCTGCCAAGCGCCCCCACGGCCCGCGCGGCTAAAGACCGTCGCGGTATTCGGCCAGCCGCGTCTCGAAGCGGCGGCGGAGAATTTCGGCCTCGCGCGCGCTGCCGCCGGAAGCGCCGTCGCGTTGGCGGCTGCAGTGACGCGCGAACTTCTCGACCAGGTCGATCAATTCGCCGACCTGGTGTCGGCGGCTGGAATCGTCGGGTGGTAGGTCGTCCAGCGCATGGGAAACCAGCTCGGGCAGGCGGCGGTCGATCAGCACGCACAAATCATGGGCGTCGGGGTCGAGGTCGGCCTTGCCCAGAGCCAGCCGGCTCCGGTCGATCGACGACTTGATCGCTTGCAGCCGTTCGCGCTGGCCCGGTGCGAGCGCGCTCAGGCGCTGCCAGTCGCGCTCGAACGCGCTGGCGACTCTCCCAGCAACGGGGGCCGCAGAGGCGGGGCGCGTTTGCCGCGGGCGCGCGCGCCACTTTTCCACCTTGGTCACCGCCACGACGAACGGGATCCACAAGGCGAAGGCGGTAAACAGGGCGATGAAAATCTGCGCCAGGACGTTGTCGCTGACCGCGAAACCGATCCCTAGCGCGCTCACCGTTGCCAAGGCGAAGGCGATCGCAAAGCGTGTCGCGATCCGGATCGCGCGATCCCAATATGCGGTCATGCGCTCGCTCAGGGTCGAATAGGCGGGGTGAACATCCATGCGTAACATTATGGCTCGGCAATTGCCCGTTTCAAGGAACCTTGCCCGCGATCAAATCGGTTGCGGAAGCGGAACCAATCTTGCCGAAATCCTTTGACCTCATGGCCGCGGCGCTGGTGCGCTGCGGCTTGCCTCCTGTTCCGCTCGTGCGGAAGGCGGCCAACGGTGAAACAGGAGACGGCCATGAAGATCATCACCACCATGTTTGTCGCGGCGGGTTGCCTCGGGCTTGCCGCGTGCGACGTCGACCAGACCCAGGAAGGCGAAATGCCCGAAGTCGAAGTCAATGCGACCGGCGGCCAGATGCCCGAGTTCGACGTCGACGGACCGACCGTTAATGTCGGCACGGAGAACAAGACGATCGAGGTTCCGACTGTCGATGTCGATGCGCCGCAGGACGACAATCGGGAATAAGCTGGGCGTCCGTCCCCTACGAAATCGCTGTCCTACAGTGCCGGCGCCGTGCGATGCTCCGGCACTGTAACTGCGTCTGGTCTTGGTGGTTCGCGTAACTGCACAAAAAGGGGCCGAAAGGTCCCGCTTCTCTAGGAAGTTTGTGAATCTGGCGCGGCCTAGAAGTCGACCTTGTCGTAATGGCTCGGCGGCACGATCACTTCCATCCGCTCGCCGAGCAGCGGTCGGAAGGCGGGCCGGCTCTTCATCACCGCATACCAGTCCTTGGTCTGCTTGTGCCCACGCCAGTCGAGCGCACCAAGATAGTCGACCACGCTCAAATGCGCCGCCGCGGTGAAATCCGCGAGGCTCAACCCCGCCCCGGCGATCCATCGACGGTGGTCGAGCAGATAGTCGAGATAGTCGAGGTGGCCGTTGGCGACCCGCATCGCCTCGCGCAGCACGCGCGTATCGGGCGAGCCGTTGCTGACCAGCCGCTTTCTCATCCGCTCGTGCATCAGCGGCTCGACGACTTCGCGGAACAGCTTCTCGTCGAACCACACCGTCAATCGGCGGATCTCGGCGCGGACCACCGCATTGCCGTGGATCATCGGCATCTTGTCGACCGTCTCGTCGAAATATTCGCAGATCGGCTGGCTTCCGATCAGCACTGTCCCGGCGTCCGAATCGACCAGCACCGGGGTCTCGCCGGCGGGATTCAGGTCGAGGAACTCGTCGCGGCGCTCCCACGGGTTCTCGCGCACCAGCTCATGGGCAACACCCTTCTCGCCAAGCACCAGCCGGACCTTGCGCGAAAAGGGGCATAACGGGAATTGGAACAGCTGCCACATCGCGACGAGCTTTAGCGCTGCGCCGCCCGCAGTCCACCGCCGGACGCGATAATATTAGCGCTTGGGGTATCCCGGCTGCGGCATGTTGGCGGTCGCCTTCTCGAGCTCGGCGCCAAGCCCTTCGAGCGAGCGCATTAGCACCGGCAGGACGGCGGTCAGGCGCTTCATTCCCTGCTCGATCATGGGTCCGGCATTGGCCAGCTCGCGCTCGATATCGCGAGCTTCGTTCTTGCTACCGGCCATGTCGCGCACCGTCCGGCGCTTGTCGGCGGCGGTCGGCTCCCGGCCTTCGGCGATCGCTTCGATTTCGCCGACGGGAAGGCTCATCAGCGCCTTCGACAGGGGGCGGACCATCTTGCCGAGCTTCTTTGCCGTCTCCGGGCTGGTGAGTTCGGGCGGGATCGTGATCGGCTCGCGCGGCGCGGCCGGTTGGGCGGCGACCGGCGCGGCGATCATCAACAGCGGAAGGGCAAGCAGGGTACGCATGGCAGCACCTTTGGCAGAGTCGCGCCTAAGATGCCGCAAAATGCTGAAATCGCAAGTTTTATCGCATTGACAGCCAGACGAGGGCGGCGATTCCGGCGACGATCCGGTACCAGGCGAACGGCGCGAAGCCGAAGCGCTGGATGATCGCCACGAAGGCTTTCACCACCACGACCGCGACGACGAACGACACCGCGCTGCCGATCAGGATCCAGCCAGTCATGCCCGGCTCCATCGCGTGCCCATGCTTGTAGAGCTGGAGGGCGGTTGCGCCGGACAGCGTCGGCACGGCGAGGAAGAAGCTGAACTCGGCCGCGGTCTTGCGATCGACGCCCATGGCCATCGCGCCGATGATGGTCGCCCCGGATCGGCTTACCCCGGGGATCATCGCCAGGCACTGGATGAGGCCGATCCCGACCGAGTGATTGAAGGTCACTTTGGCGACCCCGCCGCAGTCGGTCGGCTTGGCCCAGCGCTCGATCAGCAGGATCGCGATCCCGCCGGCGATCAACGCCCAGGCGACCACCAGCGCATTGCCGAGCAGCAGCTCGATACTATCGCCGATCGCAAGCCCGAGGATCACTGCCGGGACGAAGGCGACGGAAAGGTTGCGGACGAACCGCCACGAATCCGGATCGGACTTGAACATCCCGACCAGCACATCGCGAAACGTGCGCCAGTAGAGCACTACCACGGCGAGGATCGCGCCCGGCTGGATCGCGATGTTGAACAACGCCCAATTGTCGGCGTCGAACCCCAATAGCTCGGTGGCGAGAATGAGATGGCCGGTCGAGCTGACCGGGAGATATTCGGTGAGGCCCTCGACGATGCCGAGGATGACGACCAGCCACAGGATCGGCATTCCGATCGCTCAGGCGTTCGTGCTGGAGGCGCGGGCGGCGAAGCGTCCGCCCTCGCGGAAACGGCCAAGCCACTCGCCGCCGACGGCGTCGAGCGGGGTCGGCGTGATCCCGAATGCGGCCAGCCCCTTGGATTTCGCCGCCGCGACATTGTCCTGTTGAAGCATCAGCCATTGGTCCCAAGTCAGCGGAGCGCCAGGGAGGAAGCCCATCCGGGCGAGGGCGGAGGACGCAAAAGCCGGCATATCGACGAGCTCGCGACGCTGGCTAGACAGTTTGCCGATCCGCGCCGTCAGCTCCCGCATGGTCATCACCTCGGGCCCGGCGATGTCGTAGGTCTTCCCGCCCTGCCGGGCGGGGTCGAGCGCGGCATCGGCGATCGCCTTGGCGAGGTCGCGGACATAGACCGGCTGGAATTTCGTGTCCGGCGCGATCACCGGATAGACCGGCAGCAGCGCCATCAATCGGGCGAAGCGGTTGGTGAGTTGATCCTCGGGCCCGAACACCAGGCTTGGGCGGATGATCGTCGCGCCCGGGAAAGCGGCCCTGACCGCCGCCTCGCCGCGCCCTTTCGAACGGGCATAGTCCGAAGCCCCGGCCGGGTCGGCACCGATGGCCGAGACGTGGACCATCGCCTTGACTCCGGCCGCGGCTGCCGAGCGGGCGACATTAGCTGCGCCCTCGACGTTGATCGCGGCCATTCCGCGACCCATCACCGCGACGAGGTTGACGACCGCGTCAGCGCCCGCGCAGGCCGCGTCGACTGAACCGCTGCGTGTTACATCTGCGGCGATGAAGTCGATCTGCCCGACCTGGCCGAGCGGCTGTAGGAAATGCGCCTTGCGCGGGTGGCGCTGAGCGATGCGGACCCGGGCCCCCGAGCGAAGCAGGAACTCGCTGACATAGCGGCCGACAAAGCCGCCGCCGCCGAAGACGGTGACCAGTGGAGGCGAAGATCGAAGCGGCATGACCGGCTCCTTGCGTCAAGCGCATCGCCCGCGCAAGACCGTGGGGTCAGTAGAAGTCGGCGAGCGTGACGACGACGATCCGTCCGTCGGCAAGCCCGACCTCGACCCGCGTTCCGGCCGGCGCGAATGGCCATTCGGACTCCGGCCGGTCGGGAAAGCCGGGACCGACCTTTCGCCCCTGGATAGCGACGAGCCGGTCGCCGACCTTGATCCCGGCCTTGGCCGAGGGACCCAAAGAGGTGACGTGGCGGACTTGATAGTGATCGCCCTCGAACGTCACGAACAGGCCGGCGCGGTCGCGCGAGAAGACGGCGGGCGTCGAGCTTCGCTCGAGCCACATGCGGTCGCCGGCAAGGTCGAGCGTGATGACGAACGGCCGGAACAGCTGAATCCCGGCATTGGCCAATCCGGCATAAGGGCCGTTCGCAAGTGCGCCGAGTTGCGCCGGAACCTGCTCGAACCGAACGCCCGCGATCTCGACTGACGGCAGGGTCACGCGCTTCACTTCGTGCAGGCCGCCGACCCCGCCGCCCATTCCGGTCGCCGCAGGCAGCGCTTCGAAAAAAGGCACAGAGCGATGATATTCGAGCGACAGGCTCAAGGCACCATTGTTCCCGAGGTCGAAAATGGCGTCGCGGGGTTCGAGGTCCCCGATCCGGATCGGCATGACATGGAGCGGGCCGCGGCGGCGCAGCTTCACTTCTTTGGCGCCGGCGGGCGGGACGAAGCCGGCTCTCGGCGCAAAGCTGATCAGCTGGCGGTCGAAATCGATCCCCACCACGCTGGTCATGAACACGTCGCGGCCGAGCACTACCGGCACCGGCCGGCCGAGCGCCTTGCCGACCAGCGCAAGGTCCATGACCGCGACGGTGAGCCCGGTGAAGGCAAGGTTGCCGGCCTTGAGCGAGAGGCCGCGATAGATCTCGCCGCGCTCGTTGCCGCCGGCGCCCTGGACCGCAACTGGAGTCCCGCCGGTGAGCCCGAGCTTGGCGGCGAAAGCGCGGTCGAGCACGGTCAGGCTCGCGCCGCTGTCGAGCAGCATCGGGGTCGGCCGCCCGTTCACCTCGCCGGAAAGGAAGATGCGCGTGTCGCGGTAGAGATCGAACGGCTGCGCCGCCGGGCGAGCGGCGGCGAACGACGAAAC
>DASTDT010000065.1:0-3629 GCA_035710225.1 Sphingomicrobium sp. | reverse complement strand
ATCACTCGGTCGGTCATCGCCACCACGTCCTCGACCGCGCCAAGCGCGTCCTTGAGGGCGTTGCGGCTGTCGGCTCGCAATTGCCGCTCGAGCAGCCGGGCGACGTCGCGGGCGCGGATGTCGCGCCCGTCGGGCCATTTGCCCGAGCCGAGGCGGAACACGTAGCTGAGGCCGTCGTCGCTGACGTTCCAGCGTTCGGCCAGGCCGGGGACGATCTCCCCGCGCGAGTCGAAGCGGACGAGCCCCTGGGCGAGGTTCTCGATGGCGACCTGCTCGGGCGCGGAGAGGGGGCCGTCGGCGGGGTTGGTCAATCGCGCCGGATCATCGCCGATGACGACGACAGCAACCGCTTCCGGCTCCCGTTTTCCGCAGGCGGAGAAGCACAGGCCGGCGATCATAAGGACGCCAAGCTTGAGGGCGGTCGGTCGCATGTCGTTCACGGTCTAGCGCTCCCTCGCCGGACAGCAAGCATCTGGCTATGGTCGGCGAACTGTTTTAGTGGAATAAGTCACCTGCTTGGGCTTTGGCTTGCGAGGCACATGAACGACGGCAGCTTCATCTGGCAGCGCGACGGGCGCAACATCGAGGACCTGCCCGATCCGTTCACGGCCCCGGTGGTCCCCCCGGAAACCCCGGTGGACGCGCCGAAGAAGCCGCGTCGCTGGCGCTATGTCGCTTATGGCCTGTTCTTCCTCATCGCCGGGATACTGCTTTGGCTGGTGGTCACCGCCCCGCTCGGTCGCGCGCTGGAACCGCTCGAAGATCCGGCCATGCTGCTGGTCAGCGAAGAGGGGCGGCCGATCGCCCGGCGCGGGGCGATCAAGGACGAGCCGGTGACCATCGCCGAGCTCGACCCGATGACCCCGGCGGCGTTCATCGCCATCGAGGACCGCCGCTTCCGTAGCCACTGGGGGATCGATCCGCGCGCGATCGGCCGGGCGATGGTCACCAACATGCGCGCCGGCGGGGTGCGCCAAGGCGGCAGCACGCTCACCCAGCAGCTCGCCAAGACCAGCTTCCTCACCTCCGACCGGTCGATGAAGCGCAAGGCGCAGGAGGTGATCATCGCCTTCTGGCTGGAAGGGTGGCTGACCAAGGACGACATCCTGTCGCGCTATCTTTCGAGCGTCTATTTCGGCGACGGCGTCTATGGCCTGCGCGCCGCCGCGCGCCATTATTTTGGGCGCAAGCCGGAGAACCTCAACCTTGCGCAGTCGGCGATGCTGGCCGGAATGGTCCAGGCGCCGTCGCGGCTGGCGCCGACGCGCAATCTCAAGGGCGCGCAAAAGCGCAGCCGGCTGGTGCTCCAGGCGATGGCCGACACCGGGGTGATCACCCAGGCCAAGGCGCGCTCGACCCGCTCGGCGGTGCCGGTTCGCAACGGCGCCAAGCTTCCGACCGGCACCTATTTCGCCGACTGGGTCGCGCCCGCCGCGCAAAAGGCGTTCGAAGCCGACTATGGCGAAGTGCGCGTGGAGACGACGCTCGACGCGGACCTTCAGCGGCTCGCGGTCCGCGCCGTGACCGGCGTGCCGCTCGGCGACGCGCAGGCGGCGCTGGTGGCGATGCGGCCCGACGGGCGCGTCGTGGCGATGATCGGCGGCCGAAGCTACAAGGCCTCGCCGTTCAACCGCGCCACCCAGGCGCGGCGCCAGCCGGGCAGCGCGTTCAAACTGTTCGTCTATCTCGCCGCGCTCCGCGCCGGTTATTCGCCCGACGACCTGATCGAGGACAAGCCGATCACCATCGACGGCTGGACCCCGTCCAACAACGACGGTGTCTATCGCGGCTCGATCACGCTGCGCGAGGCTTTCGAGCGATCGAGCAATGCGGCGGCGGTGCGATTGAGCGAGCGGGTCGGCCGCGGCAATGTCCTTCGCGCCGCGCGCGAGCTGGGCATCCGCTCGCCGTTGCCCGACTCGCCGAGCGTTGCGCTCGGGACGGCCGGGGTCAGCCTGCTCGAGCTGACCTCGGCGTACGCGGCGATCGCCAGCGGGCGCTACCCGGTCCGCACCACCGGCCTGCCGATCGCGGCGCCGGCCGACAGCGGCGGGCTCGAGCGCTGGCTCGAGCGCGGCGGGCGGCTCGACACGCGCCGCGACTGGGCGCCGATGCTCGACCTGCTGTGGGCCTCGGCCAATCGCGGCACCGGCCGCCGGGCCGCGCTCAGCGTACCGACCTACGGCAAGACCGGCACGACCCAGAACAATCGCGACGCGATTTTCGTCGGCTTCGCTGGCGACCTGGTGGTCGGGGTGTGGGTCGGCCGCGACGACGACAAGTCGCTCGGCAAGGTCACCGGGGGCACCGCTCCGGCGCAGATCTGGCGGCGCTTCATGGCCCCGGCGCTTAGCATCGACGGCCGCCGCGGCCCGGCGCTGCCCTATCAGCCGCGCCGGGCGCCGCGACCGGACGCCCCCGAGCGGCAAAGTCCGCTGCCGGAGGCATGGAGCGAACCCGGCCGGGCGATCGAGGAAGTCTTCCGCACCCTCGAGGAACTGCTGTCCGAATGACCGTTCGTCCGCCCGCAACATGGTGAACGCGCCTTAAGCACGGCGGCTTAAACCTTTCTCAACCTTCTCAGGCGAAAAGCAGTCATCCGAGGCGCGCAAGTGAGGCGAGTCCGGGTGGGGATGAGACCCCCTTTTGTGGACTGAGGAGACCAGAGATGGCCAAGTTTCTGAAGCTGATTCGTAACAGCGAGGGTGCCACCGCGATCGAGTACGGCCTGATTGCCGCCCTCATCGCCGTTGCGGCGATTGCCGCGATGGAGAGCATCGGCACCAAGCTGGGCACGACCTTCAACAACGTTTCGAACGAGCTCTAAGAACTCGTCGACTAGTTGAAACGGAGCGGCGGCGTCGAAAGACGCCGCCGTTTTCGTTTGTGCAACGCACTTCGATCTCAACGAAAAGCCCGCGGCGAGCGCGGGCTTTTCTATTCGAATGGTGGAGCCGAGGGGGATCGAACCCCTGACCTCTGCAATGCCATTGCAGCGCTCTCCCAGCTGAGCTACGGCCCCGTGCCTGGTAACCCATCAAATCAGTGCTTTGACGGGCTTTCGTGAAGCGCCTTTAGGGAAGGTTTGACGCGCTGCCAACGGGAAAAATCCCGGGCTCGCGGTCCTTCGAAAGCGCCCTAGTTTTCCTCGTCTTCGCCGTTCGACGTCTCGACCCCGAGGTCGTCGTCGCCGGTCGACAGATCGACCTCGTCGTCAGCGCTCGGCTCCTCGTCCTCGTCGATCGCCAGCTCGTCGGCCGCGAGATCCTCGTCCGGCTTTTCCTTCTCCTTGACCGCCGCAACCGCTTCGAACGGCATCGGCTGCTTGGACTTGAGGACCGGCTCGGGAACGAAGGTGTAACCGCATTCCGAATTGATGCAGGTTACCGGGTCCTCCTTGCCGAGATCGTAGAAACGGGCGGCGCATTTGGGGCAGGTGCGCTTGGTGCCCCATTCGGCTTTGACCATCGGGTCTTAAACTCCAGAACTATGAGGATGCCGGTCGCGGCAGCGGCCGCGGCGGCGATGTCGGCGGGCGCCTTGCCATAGGCGTGCGCCACTGTCAAAGCGCCGCCCATGCCAATCCGTGTACCGATCGTCATCGCCGTCGACGGCCCGGCCGCCAGCGG
>DASTDT010000064.1:0-4894 GCA_035710225.1 Sphingomicrobium sp. | reverse complement strand
TAGGTCTCGAGGATCTCTTCATGCTCGCCGGCGGTTCCGAACTCGGCCTCCCGGGTCATATTGTCGATTTGTTCGCGCATCCGCCGGAACGCGGAATAGACCCGGGCGCGTTCGGCCTCGATGTCTTCGGCGACCGTGTGCTCGACGACGACCTTGGGCTGGTGGAACACGGCTGCGCCCTTGGCCATCCCTGTGACGAGTTTCAGGCCGACCACCCGCTGCATGCCGGCGTCGCGCCGGGCCAGCCGGCCGCTGTCGACCAGTCGCGCGCTGGCGATCATTTCCGACAGGACCATTGCTACCGTCTGCAGCGCCTCGATCTCGACATCGTCGTATCGCCGGGGCTCGGCATGCTGGACGGCAAGTACGCCGATCGGACTTTCGCGGCGGATGATGGGCACGCCGGCGAAGCTGTGGAATCGCTCCTCGCCGGTTTCCGGGCGGTAGGCGAAGGCCGGATGGTTGGCCGCCTCGTCGAGGTTGAGGATTCGCCCCTCCTCGGCGATCGTGCCGACCAGGCCCTCGCCCATTGCCAGGCGGGTGACATGCACCGCTTCCTTGCGAAGGCCATGCGTTGCCGACAGCTCAAGCGCATTGTCGCGCAGCAGGTAGATCGAGCAAACCTCGCTCTTCATCGCCTCGGCGATCAGGTCGACGACCTTGTCGAGCTTGGTTTGCGCCGAACCGCGCTTGGCCATGACCTCGTGGAGGCCGGTCAAGATCTCGCGGGCGGATGCGGCGGCGGTGAGGGGCATGAAGCGAGCTATGCAAGGAAAGCCGCCGCTTTCCAAGCGCCCTCACATGCTCAGGCGGCCAGTTGCTCTCGCTCGAGCTCGAACCCTTCATCGATCCAGCCGGTGATTCCTCCGGTCATGATCTTCACCGGCCGGCCGAGGCGGGCGAGGCGAGCTGCGCCGCGGGCCGCGCCGTTGCAGTGGGGACCGGCGCAATAGGTGACGAACAGCGTGTCTGCCGGCCAGTTCGCCATTTTCGAGGCGATGATCTTTCCGTGGGGCAGGTGGACGGCCCCCGGGACATGGCCGGCCTCGAACAGTTGCGGTCCGCGAACGTCGAGCAGCACGAACCCGGGGTCGCCCGACCTCAGAGCCTCATGCACGTCCCAGCAGTCGGTCTCGAACCGGAAACTTTCCTCGAAACGGGTGAGGGCCTCGTCGCTGGGTGCGGCGGGTACGGCGGTGACGGCATTCATCTTGTCGGCCTCCTGGTTGGTCCCGGTCAGCTACCGCCCGGGATGGCCAGGCCGCAATTGGCGTGATAGACAATATGCGTGAATATGTTGCCAAACCGTATGGTCGCCGCGCTGCTTTACGAGGGCCTCGGCACCTTCGAATTCGCCATTGCCGCCGAAGTCTTTGGCCTCAATCGGCCGGAGTTCGGCGACGACTGGTACGGCTTCGTCAGCTGCTCGGAAGGCAAACGGCCGGTCCGCGCCGGCGGCCATGTCACGATCGTTCCGGAAGCGGGTCTCGAGGTGCTGGCGACGGCCGGTACTATCGTCATCCCGGGGTGGGACAGCAGCGGCGCGCCGCCATCGCCTGCGGTGGCGGAAGCGATCCGGGAAGCCCACGCACGTGATGCTCGCATTGTAACCATCTGCTCCGGCGTGTTCCTGCTGGCGTCGCTCGGGCTTGCCGATGGGCGGACGGTGACGACCCATTGGAAATATGCCGATCGCCTTCGCGCCCTGTTCCCCGCCCTGACCATCGATCCCGATGTTCTTTACGTCGACAATGGCGACATTCTGACGTCGGCGGGTTCGGCGGCCGGCATCGACCTGTTGCTGCACATCGTCCGCAAGGATTTCGGACCCGACCGCGCCAACCAGGTGGCGCGGCGCCTGGTCATGCCCCCGCATCGGGGCGGCGGGCAGGCCCAGTTCATTGAACGGCCGGTGCCGCAGCGGGCCAATGACCGGCTGGCGGCACTGCTGGACGCGGTCCGCTCCCGCCCCGGGGACCGCTGGACGATCGGCCGGATGGCGCGGGAGGCGGCGATGAGCGAGCGGACCATGATCCGCCGCTTCAAGGACAGCCTCGGCGCGAGCCCGGGCGAATGGCTGACCGGGACTCGGGTCGATACGGCGCAGCAGCTTCTGGAAGGCGGCACGGCAAGCATCGATGACGTGGCGAACCTGGCCGGGTTCGGCAGTGCCGCGACCTTGCGCCATCATTTTCGCAACCGGGTCGGGGTCAGCCCGGCCCAGTACCGTGCCCGGTTTACGAAGGCCGTTTAGCCGCGAGAGCCCAGCGCGTTGGCCGCCTCGTCGACCAACTCCTGGATGATTTCCGCGACCGGTTCCTCGCGCTTGACCATGCCGACCGACTGGCCGGCCATGACGCTGCCCGTCTCGACGTCGCCGTCGATCACCGCGCGGCGCAACGCTCCCGCCCAATAATGTTCGATCTGCAACTGGGCCTCGGCCATCTCGATCACGCCTTCGTCCAGTTTCTGCGCCACCTCGCGCTGCTTGGCGGCGAAATTCTCCATCTCCCGATTCTTGAGCGCCCGGACCGGGATCACCGGCAGCCGGGGGTCGATCTGAACCGAGGGAATCGCATCGCGCGCCGAGGCGCGGATGAACGCCTTCTTGAAGTTGGCGTGGGCAATGCTCTCGTGTGCGCAAACGAAGCGGGTGCCCAGCTGCACCCCGACGGCGCCCATTTCCAGATAGGCGGCGATCGCCTCGCCTCGGCCGATCCCGCCGGCGACGAACACCGGGATGTCGGCGGCGACGTCGGGAAGGATTTCCTGGCACAGCACGCTGGTCGAAACCGGGCCGATATGGCCGCCGGCCTCCATCCCTTCGATGACCAGCGCGTCGGCGCCCGATCGCATCAGCTTCCTGGCCAGCGCCAGCGCGGGGGCGAAGGCAATCAGCTTGGCTCCATGGCCCTTGATCCGCTCGATCGCGCCTCCGGGCGGCAGGCCTCCGGCGAGTACGACGTGGGTCACCTCATGCTTTGAGCAAATGTCGATCAGCTCGTTGAGCTGGGGATGCATGGTGATGAGGTTCACCCCGAACGGTTTGTCCGTCCGCTCCTTGGTGCCCGCAATCTCGCCGTCGAGCAGCTCCGGGGTCATCGCCCCGCAGGCGATCACGCCGAACCCGCCGGCATTGCTGATCGCCGCAACCAGGTGGCGCTCGGAAACCCAGCTCATCGCGCCGCCCAGGATCGCCCATTCGGTGCCGAGGAACTCGGTTCCGCGCGCCATCAGTTCCTTCAGCCGGATCATGCCGGCGTCGCCGTGGACGGCGCGGGCTTCCGCGATCATGCCTTCGCCGCTCACGCTACCTCCTCCCTCGGCGCGTCGAGGCCATAGGCCGTATGGAGCACGCGCACGGCAAGCTCGGTATATTCCTCCGGGATCAGCACGCTCACTTTGATCTCGCTGGTGGTGATGGCGAGGATGTTGATGCCTCGCTCGGCCAGGGTCTGGAACATTTTCGCGGCGATGCCGGCGTTGGAGCGCATGCCCACGCCGACCGCGCTCACCTTGGAGATGTTCATGGCGGTGAGGATATCCTTGAATCCGACCTGGTCTTGAACCTTCTTCAGCTCGGCGACGGCATGGGCCAGCGAGGCCCTGGGCACGGTGAAGGCGAGGTCGCTTTCGTCGCCCGCGTTGCGAACCGACTGGACGATCATGTCGACGTTGATGTTGGCCTCCGCCAGGGGGCCGAACACCGCTGCAACGACGCCGGGGCGGTCGGGCAGGTCGACGAGGGTAATCAGCGCCTCGTTGCGGTCGTGGGCGATGCCGGTGATGACGTTGCGTTCCATGTGGCTTTCCTTGATCTGCCCAAGAGCGAATTCATCGCTGACGATCATCGTCCCGGGCTTGTCCTCGAACGATGACAGCACGGTCAACGGCAGGTTGTAGCGCATCGCCAGGCCCACCGAGCGGGTCTGGAGCACCTTGGCGCCGACGCTCGCCAGCTCCAGCATCTCCTCATAGGTGATCATGTCGAGCTTGCGGGCCTGAGGCACGATGCGCGGGTCGGTGGTGTAGACGCCGTCGACGTCGGTGTAGATGTCGCAGCGGTCGGCCTTCATTGCCGCCGCCAGCGCCACCGCCGACGTGTCGGACCCGCCGCGGCCGAGCGTGGCCACTGCATTGTCGGCTGTCACGCCCTGGAAGCCGGGGATGACGGCGATGCCGCCGCCGTCGAACACCCGCTCCAGCACATCGACGTCGATATTCTCGATGAGGGCCGCTGAATGCCCGGATGCGCGGATCGGCAGCTGCCAGCCCATGTAGCTCTTGGCGTTGAGGCCCATGCCCTGGAGGGTGATGGCGAGGAGCCCGCTGGTCACCTGCTCGCCGCTGGCGACGACCACATCATATTCGCGCGGGTCGTAAAGCGGTGCGGCCTCCTTGCACAGCTGGACCAGCCGGTCGGTCTCGCCGGCCATGGCCGACACCACCACGGCGACCTGGTTGCCCGACTCGGCCTCGCGCTTGACCCGCTCGGCGACGGCGCGGATGCGCTCGATCCCGGCCATCGAGGTCCCGCCGAATTTCATCACGATGCGTGCCATGCGGCGGTTTGCGTCTTTCCTCGTGGCCCAAGCGGCGGCCTGCTGTTAGGGAGAGGCCATGGCCAAGACAAGTATCGTCGACCGTGAAGCCAGGCATTTCGGCGGGTTGGCTGCCGACTGGTGGGACCCCAACGGCAAGTCGGCCATGCTGCACAAGCTGAACCCGGTCCGGCTCGGCTATGTCCGCGACATGATCGACCAGCATTGGCAGGCCGACGAGCATGGCCTCCGTCCGCTGGCCGGCAAGACCGCGCTCGATGTCGGCTGCGGCGCCGGGCTGCTGGCCGAGCCGCTCAGCCGAATGGGTGCACAAGTCACAGCCGTCGATGCCG
>DASTDT010000063.1:0-3304 GCA_035710225.1 Sphingomicrobium sp. | reverse complement strand
CTCGAGAAGGGCACGGTCGACATCGTCATCGGCACCCACGCGATCCTGGCGAAATCGTTGAAGTTCAAGCGGCTGGGCCTGGTGATCGTCGACGAGGAGCAGCATTTCGGAGTCGCCCACAAGGAGCGGCTGAAGGCGCTCAAGGCCGACGTCCACGTGCTGACCCTGACCGCGACGCCGATCCCGCGCACGCTGCAGATGGCGATGAGCGGGCTTCGCGAGCTTTCCGTCATCCAGACCCCGCCAGTCGACCGGCTGGCCGTGCGCACCTATGTTGCGCCGTGGGACCCGGTAGTGATCCGCGAGGCACTGCTTCGCGAACATTATCGCGGCGGCCAGAGCTTCTTCGTCGTTCCGCGCATCGCGGACCTGCCGGACATTGAGGAATGGCTCGGCGAGGAGGTTCCGGAGGTCAAGGCGGTGACCGCCCACGGCCAGATGGCGCCGAGCGAGGTCGAGGAGCGGATGAGCGCCTTCTACGACCGCAAGTACGACGTGCTGCTGTCGACCACGATCGTCGAGAGCGGACTCGACATTCCCAGCGCCAACACGCTGATCGTCCACCGCGCCGACCGGCTCGGCCTGGCCCAGCTTTACCAGCTGCGCGGGCGGGTCGGCCGCTCGAAGACCCGCGCCTATGCCTATCTGACGATGGCGCCCAACCGCCAGATCACCGAGGGCGCGCAAAAGCGGCTTCAGGTGCTGGCCAATCTCGACAGCCTCGGCGCCGGGTTCCAGCTGGCAAGCCACGATCTCGACATCCGCGGGGCCGGCAATCTGCTGGGCGACGAGCAGTCCGGGCACATCAAGGAAGTCGGCTTCGAGCTTTACCAGGCGATGCTTGAGGAGGCGATCGTCGAGATGAAGAGCGGAATTGCCGAAGTGTCGCGTCAGGCCCTTTCGCCGCAAATCAACGTCGAAGCGCCAATCCTCATCCCCGAGCATTATGTGCCCGACCTCGACCTTCGGATGGGCCTCTACCGCCGGCTTGGCGACCTCGAGGACCGCCAGGCGGTCGAGGAGTTCGCGGCTGAGATGATCGACCGCTTCGGGCCGCTGCCCGAGGAAACCCGCAATTTGCTGACCATCGTCGAGACCAAGATCAACTGCCGCGAGGCCTGCGTGGCCAAGCTGGATGCCGGCGCCAAGGGCGCGGTGGTGACGTTCGTCGAGAGCGGCTTCCCCGACCTTCCCGCGCTGCTGGGCTATGTTCAGCGCCTCAAGGGCCAGGCGCGGCTTCGGCCGGACAGCAAGCTGGTGATCAGCCGCGACTGGCCGAGCGGAGCGGCACGCCTCAACGGTGCGCTGCAGATCTCGCGCGGGCTGAGCCGGGTGCTGGCTGCGGGGGGACGTGAACGCGCGCTAGAACCCGCCTAGGCGGCGAAGCGCTCAAGCTCGTCCAGGTCGAGCGCGGGCGCCATCAGGAAGCCCTGCGCGGTGGTGCAGCCCCAGTCGGCGATCATTGCCATCTGTTCGGCCGTCTCGACTCCCTCGGCGCAGACGTCGAGGCCGAGATCGAGGGCCATGGCGATGACCGCCTGGACGACGGTACGGCCGCGCTCGTCGTTCAGGCCGGCGATCAGCTCGCGGTCGATCTTGAGCAGGTCGAGCGGAAGCGCGGTCAAATAGGTGAGATTGGCATAGCCGGTGCCGAAGTCGTCGAGGGCGATCTTGACCCCCCACTGGCGAAGCCAGGCGAGCTTGGCGGCGGCGAGCACGCGGTCGATGACCAGGCTGCTTTCGGTGATCTCGATCGTCAGCCGCGCCGGATCGAGGCCGAAGCGGCTGCATTCGCCGATCAGCCAGCCGCCGTAGGACGGGCGTGCGAGGTCGGCGGCGACGCAATTGAGGGCAAGGCCGATGTGCGCGAGCGGCCCCGTCCATCGCGCTGCTGCGGCGATCGCGGCGCTCTGCGCGTGGCGCGACAAGCGCTCGCCGAGGCCGGCGGCGTCGGCGCGGAAGAACAATCGCTCGCCGCAGCGCTCGAGCGGCCAGCGGGCGAGCGCCTCGACCGCGACCAGCCGGCCGCTGGCAACTTCGACCTGGGGCTGGAAGCGGAGCGCGATCTCGTCGGCGGTGATGGCGCCTTCAAGCTCGAGGTCGCGCTGCGGCGCCTGTCGCTTGTGAAGGCGGTCCGACGCCCGCTGACTGCTGGTGATCATACGCTTTGTCCCACTGTTCCGGCCCAGCCTAGGATGGTCCGAAGCGGAGCGGAACGACGCCATGGCGGACGCTCCGAAACGGGACAGTGGCGCGCCGCCGGAAATGACCTATGTTCCGGGGCGATGAGCGACCGCCCCTCCCCGCCAGAGCCGCGCTTTGCACTCCTCGCCTCCGACCGCGACCAGGCGCAGGCGGCGGCGAAGAGCCTGGCCAAGCGCTACACGGTGACGAAGCACGAGGACGCCGACATCCTGCTCGTGCTGGGCGGCGACGGCTTCATGCTGCAGACCCTCCACGCGATGCTGGAAGCGGGCGATGAGCGGCCCTTGTTCGGAATGAACCGCGGGACGGTCGGCTTCCTGATGAACGAGTGGAAGCCGGGCGGCCTGGCCGAGCGGCTGGCCGGGGCCAAGGCGGTCAAGGTGCGGCCGCTGGCGATGCGGGCGACGCGGGTCGACGGGTCGGTCGCGGAGCATCCCGCGATCAACGAGGTGAGCCTTCTTCGCCAGACCCGCCAGACCGCCATGATCGAGCTGTCGGTCAACGGCCGGGTGGTGATGGAGGAGCTGGTCTGCGACGGCGTGATGGTGGCGACCCCGGCCGGCTCGACCGCCTATAATTTCTCGGCGCGGGGGCCGATCCTGCCGCTGTCGGCGAACATGCTCGCGCTGACCCCGATCGCGCCGTTCCGGCCGCGCCGCTGGACGGGGGCGATCCTGCCCGACGATGTCGCCGTCAGCTTGCGCGTGCTTGAGCCCGGCCAGCGGCCGGTGGCAGCGGTGGCCGACCAGGTCGAGGTGCGCGATGTCGCGGAGGTCGAGGTGACGCTCGATCGCAAGCGCGCCCTCACCCTGCTGTTTGATCCCGAGCATGCCCTCGACGAGCGCATCGCGATGGAGCAGTTCCTGACTTGAGGGCTTGCGAAAGACTCATTGCTGAGTCATAGGCGCGCTCGTCCGAAAGGACCGCTCCCCGATAGCTCAGCGGTAGAGTAGGTGACTGTTAATCACTTGGTCGTTGGTTCGAATCCAACTCGGGGAGCCATTTTCACGAAGCGCTGATTGAACGGAACGGCCGGCCCGAAGGCCGACCGCCCCGGCAAGGTGCGTTCGTGTCTTCGCTGGGAAGACCACCTCGCGGG
>DASTDT010000062.1:0-7481 GCA_035710225.1 Sphingomicrobium sp. | reverse complement strand
GTTCGTCGCCGGCGGGATCGGCCGCGGCGAGGCGATCGCCGCCTACCTCGAGATGGGCGCGGTCGGAGTGCAGCTCGGCACGCGCTTCGTGTGCGCGACCGAATGCATCGCCCACGCCAATTTCAAGAAGGCGTTCATCCGCGCTTCCGCGCGCGACGCGATTCCATCGGTCCAGATCGATCCCCGGCTGCCGGTGATCCCGGTGCGCGCGCTCAAGAACCGCGAGATGGAGCGCTTCGCGGCCAAGCAGCGCGAGGTAGCAACGTCACTCGACAGCGGGGCGATCGAGATGGCCGAGGCGCAATTGCAGATCGAGCATTATTGGGCCGGAGCACTGAAGCGTGCGGTCATCGACGGCGACGTCGAGAGCGGCAGCGTGATGGCCGGCCAGTCGGTAGGAATGGTCAAGAAGGAAGAGCCGGTGGCCGAGATTATCCAGGAGCTCGCTGACGAGGCCGCCGCCGCGCTCGATAGCCGCGGTTAGGCGCAGGCGACCGGGGCACGACCGGCGTCCGCGGCGGACGGACGAACGGACTGCCCGGAATGTGCTGTTGCAGCACCCCCAACAAATGGCGGCTGTCGCGCTCGAACGCGTCGAACTTGAGGCCGATCGCTTCGGAGCTGTTCCAGCGCCGCTCATATTCCGCCAGCGTCGCACCCAGAAAGAGATCGGAATGGACGTTGCGGCCCTTGGTCGCCAGAAGCCAGCGACGAACCGTTCGGACCAGCGAGGCCGAGCGCAGGGAGAGGATCGTCGGATCGCAGCATTCGCCGTGCGCATCGATCGCCCGGAGCAGCTGGGTCATGGCTCTGGGAACGACCGGATCGGGACTGCTCAGGAAGTGAACGAGCGCCACGGTGCATTCTCCGCGGTGGAAAGACCACCATCGTGACAATGCCGCCGAAGCCGCCCCGGTTCACGGCCACTCCGATATGGAGCCAATAAAGCTGCCTGGATCTAGTTCGCCGAAGCGGCCGAGGCGGTTCCGAACGAGCGCGTGAACGGCTGGGAGATTGGCGCCAGGAACGCGCGCGCGAAGCCATCGTAGATGGTCCGCGCCGCCTGGGCGATGGTCGCCGGACGGTCGCTTCCACCGCGGGCGAAGAACGCAACGGCAAGGCGGCGTCCGTCGGGCAAGGTGATGAAGCCGACATCGCTGGTGTAATTGTTGAGCGTGCCGGTCTTGTGCTGCACCTGGGCGCTTGCCGGGAGAAGCGCGCGCATGCGGTTCTTACCGGTCTTGCAGCGCGCCATCAGGTCGAGCAGGTAGGCGCGGCTCGACGGGCGCAGCAACTCGCCCTTGTCGATCCGGCGCAGCAGCTCGACCATCGCCCGCGGGGTCGAGCTGTCGCGAACGTCCCACAGGTCGCGCTTGGCGGCGAGCAGCTGGGCGATGGTGCGGTCGACCCGCATCCCGGTGACGTTGCGCTCGCGAAGCCATTGCTGGAGCTTGCCGGGACCGCCGAGGTTGTCGAGCAGAAGATCGGTCGCGTGGTTGTCGCTGCGGATCATCATCGCTTCCATCAGCGAGCGCGCGGAGCGGCCGGCGATGCGGTCGTCGAGGCTGCGCCGGCCGAATTCGACCTGGGCGAGGTAATTGGCGGCGACCGCAATCTTCATCGTGCTGGCCATCGGGAACGCCGTATCGCCGCGCAGGCTGACCGTTTCGCCGGTGGCAAGGTCGAGCGCGGCGATGCCGTAATTGCCCGAGCGGGAATCGACCATGGAGGCGAGCTGGCGCTCCAAGCTGCTGAGGCTTGGGGACGATGCCGCCGCGACAGGTGACGCGACCAGCGCCACGAGCCACAGAAATACCGCCGCGATCCGCGTCATCTTGAACCCCTCCCGCATGTCCCCTCCGGCCCGAAAGCCGAAGCGGAGATCGTAACCGATTGCGGACTCACCAATCTACCTTAGGGTTAACGAATTCTGAAAGGCTGCGATGAACCGCCTGTCCGATGCGACCAGCCGATTGAAAACATGTCCCGAATCCGGCCGTCGCGTACTCCCCGCGCGACCAGCACGACGGCCTTGCAGGGACGCTTGGCGCTGACCCGACTTCCCTGCTAGCGCTTCTCCATGCCGCTGACCGCCGCCACCGCATCGCGCGAAATCATCGTTGGCCTGCACGACGTGATGGCCAAACGGATGGCGGCGCAGGCCAAGCTCAATACCGTCGTCGACCTCATTGCCGACAAGCTTCAGAGCGAAGTCTGCTCCATCTACCTGCTGCACGACGGCAAGCTCGAGCTCTACGCCACTCACGGCCTTCGCCCCGAGGCGGTGCATGTCACCCGGCTCGCGCTTGGCGAGGGGCTGGTCGGGACGATCGCCGCCGAAGGGCGGATCCTCAACCTCGACGAGGCCGCCAGCCACCCGGCCTTCGCCTATCGCGCGGAAACGGGCGAGGAGCGCTTCCACAGCTTCGCCGGAGTGCCGATCGTGCGCCGTGAGAACGCCATCGGCGTGCTCGCCGTGCAGCACGCCGATCCGCGCTGCTACGAGAATGTCGAGATCGAGGCGCTGCAGACGGTGGCGATGGTATTGAGCGAGATGATCGCCAATGCGCGCCTTGCCGACGGCGGCCGGCGCGGGCGGGGCGAGACCGGGGCGCAGCGGCTGACCGGGCTGAAGCTGGTGACAGGCATGGCCAAGGGCGTGGCCGTGTTTCACCAGCCGCGGGTGCTGGTCGAGCATACCGTCGCCGACGACATCGAAGCCGAGCGGGCGCGGGTCTATTCGGCGTTCCGGCGGATGCGCGAGCAGATCGACCACATGACCCGCGACGCGGAGTTCGGGACGGTCGGCGAGCACAACGAGATCCTCGCGACCTACAAGATGTTCGCCTACGATGAGGGCTGGTCGCGGCGGATCAACGAGGCGATCGACAGCGGCCTGACCGCCGAGGCGGCGATCGAGCGGGTCCAGCAGCGCACCCGGGCGCGGATGCAGGACATCGACGACCCGCTGCTCAAGGAGCGGATGCACGACCTAGAGGACCTGTCGAACCGGCTGCTTCGAATCGTGTCCGGGCGGATGGGGACCGCGGCGCAGAGCGGGATGCAGAAGGACACGGTGCTGATCGCCCGCAACCTCGGCCCCGCCGAGCTGCTGGAATATGACCGCCGGCGGCTGAAGGCGGTGGTGCTCGAGGAAGGATCGCTGACCGCGCACATGACCATCGTCGCCCGGGCCATGGGAGTCCCCGTGGTCGGCAAGGTGGGCGACATCCGCCATGTCGCCGGCGAGGGCGAGACGATTCTGGTCGACGGCGACAATGCGACCGTCGTCGTCCGCCCGACGCGCGCTCTGACCCTGGCGTTCGAGCAGCGCATGGCGATGAGCCAGAAACGCCGCGCCCAGTTCGCGACGCTCAAGGACAAGCCGGCGGTGACCACCGACGGCACTCAGATTTCGCTGATGGTCAACGCCGGCCTGGCCGAGGACGCGGCGATGCTCGATGCCTCGGGGGCCGACGGCATCGGCCTGTTCCGCACCGAATTCCAATTCCTCGTCTCGGCCTCGCTTCCCGGGCGGCAGAGCCAGGTCAAGCTCTACAAGTCGGTGCTCGACCTGGCCGGCGACAAGCCGGTGGTGTTCCGCACCGTCGACATCGGCGGCGACAAGGCGCTGCCCTACCTTGCCGACGTGAAGGACGAGGCGGAAAATCCCGCGATGGGCTGGCGCGCCCTTCGGCTCAGCCTGGAACGGGCGACGCTGATGAAGGCGCAGGCGCGGGCGCTGATCGAGGCGGCGGCCGGAAAGACCCTCAACGTGATGTTCCCGATGGTCAGCGAGCCATGGGAATATGAGGAGGCGCGAGGCTTGTTCGAGGAGCAACTGGCGTGGGCGACCAAGTCGAAGAAGGCGGTTCCCCGGCAGGTTCGGTTCGGGGCGATGCTGGAGGTGCCGAGCCTGGCCGAAATGCTCGACGTGCTGCTGCCGCGGGTCGACTTCCTGTCGATCGGCACCAACGACCTCACGCAGTTCCTGTTCGCCGCCGACCGCGCCGACCCGCGCCTGGCCGAACGCTATGACTGGCTGAGCCCCGCGATCCTGCGGTTCCTGAAGCGGATCGTCGACCAGGCCGATGCGGCGGGCGTGCCGGTGCGAATCTGCGGCGAGATGGGCGGCCGGCCGCTGGAGGCGATGGCGCTGATCGGAATCGGAATCCGCAATTTCTCGATCACCCCGGCGGCGGTCGGCCCGGTAAAAGCGATGGTCCGCTCGATCGACGAGAAGGAGGTGACCGCGCGGGTCCTGAAGCTGCTGTCGGCCCCCGCGCCCGACACGCGCAAGCGGCTGACCGATTGGGCCAGGCGGCACCGGGTCGCGCTCGGCTGACCATTGACAGCCTTGCCGCTGGCCATGACAAGTCGTGGCAGACGGTCGGCGCCGAGGGGAGTAAGCATGGACGACGGCGAGTTTGTCGAGGAACAGCAGGCGACAACCGTCGGCCAGCGGCTGCGCGCGGCGCGCGAGGCGGCCGGAATGTCGCTTGAGGATGTCGCGACCACCACGCGAATCCCGACCCGCCATCTCGAAAGCCTGGAGAACAGCGACTTCGACCGTTTGCCCGCGCCGACCTATTCGATCGGTTTCGCCAAGAATTACGCCGCCGCGGTCGGCCTCGACCGGAGCGAGATCGCCGAGCAGCTGCGCGACGAAATCGGCGGGATGCGGCCGGCGACCAGCCAATCCGAAATGTTCGAGCCGGCCGACCCGGCGCGCTCCTTCCCCAAATGGCTGCTGCTGGTAGCCGCGCTGGCGGTGGTGGCCGTGGTGATCGGCGCGCGCTGGTGGCAGACCCGCGAATATGACGAGGACGGCCAGGTCTACGCCGACAATACGACCGCGCAGAGCAATGCCGCTTCGGCGCCGCCCGTGGCCGCTGCACCGGCGCCAGCCGCCGCCGGGCCGGTGGTGATCACCGCCAATGAGGAAGTGTGGATCTCGGTCAAGGACGGCGCGGCAACGCTCAAGGAGGGCATCCTCCAGAGCGGCCAGAGCTTCGAGGTACCGGCCTCGGCGACCGCGCCGGTGCTGACCACCGGCAAGCCAGAGGCGCTCCGGATTTCGGTCGGGACCGCCGACGCGCCCGCGGTTGGGCCGGCGGCGACAACGGTCAGCAACGTCAGCCTGCTCGCCAACGACCTGATGGCGTCGCGGCCGGCAACGGCCGTGCCGGCCGGCAATCCCCCGCCGGGCCAATGATGTTCATGGCCGGTCAAGCCCGCCCCGGCGAACACTCCATCCGCAAGACCATTCATTCAACAGGTATCCACATGAAGCATCGTCACGTCCTGATCGCCGTCGCGCTCACCGCTTCGCTGCTCAGCCCGGCCGCGGCGCAGCGGCGCGAGCCAACGCCAGAGCAGCGCATCGACCGGCTCGAGCGCGGGCTTCGCCAGATGCAGGAGCGGGTCTACGGCCGCAATCCGCCGGCCAGCACCGCGGGCTATGCCGACGACCCGGCGGCGACCCTGACGATCACCAACCAGCTTTCCAACCGGCTCGACGCGATCGAACAGCAACTGGCGCAGGTGGTGCGCGCGAGTGAGGAGAACGGCAACCGCGTGGCGACGCTCGAGGCCGAGGTGGCGCGGATGCGCGCCGAGCTTCAGCGGCGGCCTGCGGCGGCCGAGGAGCCGGCCGTTCCGACTGTCGACTCGGCGATTTTTGACAATTCTCCGACTGAGAGGGTCACTGGCGGCACATTCGATGGGCCTTCGACCGTCCGGCCTACCGGCAGCACCGACTTCACGGCCGCCGGCGAGGAGGCCTATGACCGCGGCTATCAACTGTGGCTAAGCAAGCGCTACGACCAGGCGGTGACCGCGCTTCGGGCGATGGCCTCGAGCTTTCCCGGCCATCGCCGGGTGAGCTGGGCCAACAACCTCGCCGGACGGGCGCTGCTCGACAAGGGCGACTATCGCGCGGCGGCCGAGGCGCTGCTCGCCAATTATCGCTCCAACCCGCGCGGCGAGCGCGCCGCCGACAGTTTGTTCTACCTCGGCCAGGCGAGCTTCAAGCTGCGCCAGCCGAGCCAGGCGTGCCGGGCCTATGCCGAGCTCGAGAACGTCTACGGCAGCAATCTTCGCGCGGAGCTGCGGCGGCTGCTTCCGGCCGCGAAGACCGAGGCGAACTGCAGCTGATCTGCTAGAGTGGGGCTGTGGAAGCCGCCCTTCGCCCCGATCCCGCTTTGATCGAGCGCTTCGAGCGCGATCTGGCCGAACTGGTCGAGCCGGCCGGCCGGATCGGCATCGCCGTGTCCGGCGGTCCCGACAGCGTCGCCTTGCTGCTGCTCGCGGCGTCGGCGCGGGCGGGCCGGATCGAAGCGGCGACGGTCGATCACCGACTGCGCCCCGAAAATGCCGACGAAGCGCGTTTCGTCGCCGGCCTGTGCGAGCGCATCGGCGTGCCCCATGTCACCTTGCCGGTCGATGTCGCGCGCGGTGCGAGCGTGCAGGCCCATGCCCGCCATGCCCGCTATCGCGCGCTCAACGACTGGGCGATCGAGCAATCGCTGGGCGCCGTCGCAACCGCCCATCATGCAGACGACCAGGCCGAGACCCTGCTCATGCGCCTCGCCCGCGGCGCCGGCCTGTCAGGACTTGCAGCGACCCGGCGCTACCGAATGCTCGACAAGGACATATTGCTGGTGCGCCCACTGCTAGGCTGGCGGCGGGCCGAGCTTGGCGAGATCGTCGGAGCGGCCAGGATCGAGCCGGTCGACGACCCCGCCAATCGCGACCCGCGCCACGACCGAAGCCGCTTTCGCGGGCTGGTCGAGCGCTCCGACTGGGCCGAGGCCCAGCGGCTGGCCTCGTCGGCGCAATGGCTGGCGGACGCCGAGGAAGCAATCGAATGGACAGTCGCAGGACTTGCCGCCGAGCGCCTCGGCAAGGCGGACGGTGGCGCGACGATCGATGCCGGCGGACTTCCGCGCGAGCTTCAGCGGCGCCTCCTGCTGGCCGCGTTCGACGAGCTTGGCGCAGCCCGTCCGCGCGGTCCGCAACTGGAGCGGGCGATGCGTGCCCTCGGCGAAGGCAAGAGCGTCTCGCTGGGCGGGCTCAAGCTTAGCGGCGGCGCACTTTGGCGGGTCACGCCCGCGCCGCCGCGCCGCGCTAGGTGACGAGGTCGGGGCTGGTCCTGCCGGTATGGCGGGATATGGCGGCAACCTCCTCGGCGATCGCGGCTAGCGGTGCCAGCATCTCCTCGACCCGCGCGTCGAGCCGTCCGCCCGGCGGCTCGAAACGGTCGAGATAGACCCGCAGCGTGGCGCCCTCGGTGCCGGTGCCCGACAGGCGAAACACGATCCGCGAACCCTCGGTGAACGGAACGACGATCCCCTGCCCCTTGCTTTCCGACCGGTCGACCGGATCGCGATAGGCATAGACGCCGGCCGAGTCGGTGACGGTGAAGGCGCCGAAGCTTCGGCCGCGCAATGCGCCGCAAGCCTGCTCCAACTCGCCCATCA
>DASTDT010000061.1:0-3382 GCA_035710225.1 Sphingomicrobium sp. | reverse complement strand
GGCGAGGACGATAACCTTGGCGACGCTCGGGCATTGTTCGAGCGCGGAATCGACATTGGCCTTCAAGGGCACGCGCTTGCCGCCGCGAAGGCCCTCGTCCGCGGTGACGACGATGGTCGAGTCGCAGTCGCGGATTCGTCCAGCAAGAGAATCCGGTGAGAAGCCGCCGAACACCACCGAGTGAATGGCGCCGATGCGGGCGCAGGCGAGCATCGCTACCGCCGCCTCAGGCACCATCGGCAGATAGATCGTCACGCGGTCGCCGCGCCTCGCGCCTTGCGCCTTCAGGGCATTGGCAAAGCGGCAAACGTCGCGGTGAAGCTCGCGGTAGCTGATCCCGCGCGGCGCTTGGGCAGGGTCATCCGGCTCCCAGATGATGGCAATGCTGTCGCCATGCTCGGCGAGATGGCGGTCGAGGCAGTTGGCGGCCAAGTTGAGCGTTCCGTCGGCGAACCAGCGGATTCGAAAGTCGGCTTCGGCGAAGCTGCTGTCCTTGACGGTCGTGAACGGCTTGATCCAGTCGATCCGCCTGGCCTGCTCGCGCCAGAATCCGTCCGGATCCTTGGCCGCATGGTCGACCATCTGCTGGTAGCCGGCCCAGTCGACCAGCGCCTGCTCGGCCCAGCGCGGCGGAACGGGATATACATTGCTGGTCATGACGACTCCGTGGGCGTTGCGCATCAGACTAGCCGTTGTGGGGACAAGCATCCATTCATCGCCGCAAACCGTATATGATCCGAAGACCAAAAGCCTGAAGCGGGAACCCGACATGCGACTTTCGATCCTCGCCGCCCTGCTTGCCGCTGCCGCCTGCACCAACGCCAGCGCCGCCGAGCCGCGCCTGGTGCCCGCGCCCAGGCAGGACGTCGCCCCGTCCGGCGGATTGCAGACGGCAGTGCTCGCCGGTGGCTGCTTCTGGGGCGTCGAGGCAGTGTTCGAGCACGTAAAGGGCGTTCGCTCGGTGGTCTCCGGCTATGCCGGCGGGAGCGCCGCCGACGCCAATTACCGGGCGGTCAGCGCTGGACGCACCGACCATGCAGAGGTGGTCAAGATCGTCTTCGATCCGCGCGCAGTCAGCTACGGAACGCTGCTCCGGCTGTTCTTCTCGGTGGCGCACGATCCCACCCAGCTCGACCGTCAGGGTCCGGATGTCGGGCAAAGCTATCGCTCGGCGATATTCCCGCAGGACCGGGAGCAGCGCGCCGTCGCCGCCGCCTACATCGTCCAGCTCCGCCAATCGGGCGTTTTCCGGCGCCCGATCGTGACCCGCATCGAAAGCGGGCCATTCCACCTCGCCGAGCGGTCGCACCAGGATTTCATGCGCAAGAACCCGCTCCATCCCTATATTCTCGCACATGACGCCCCCAAGCTGCGGGCGCTAAAGCGGGCCGCGCCCTCGCTCTACCGGAGCTGACCGTCTGCGAACCTGCCGCGTTTTTCGTCCCGCTAAGGCACGGATCGTAACCATTCTCACCGTTTCCTTACCCGCATTTAAACCGGCTCTTTACGCAAGGCCGTTACGAACACGCTCTTAGCCTGGACGTCAGGCGGGGAGAGGCACTGGGAATGGCGATCAACAGCGCAAGCGGGCAACGCAATGTCGGCACCGTCGAAGCGCATCTGGCGCGCCTCGCCGGCGAAGGCTCGGCCTGCCATCTCCATGCACTGGCGTTGGGCTCCGCGAGCACGCCCCGGGTGAGCCGGGACCTCGCCGACGCCGTCCATTTGCTGTGCGCCATTCATGGCAAGTTTCCGGGACTGGCCGACATCGCCTGCGCCGTCTCCCAATCGCCCGCGCGCGACTGGCTTCGGGCGACGGCCGACTCGTTCGAGCGCGAGCGGCTCTATCTCGTCCGCCTGACTTCGGCAGTCGGGCCGCTGCCGTCGACCGCAGGCGCCGCGGCGACCGAATCGGCGCTGGTCGCTCAGCGCCGGGCGATCGAGACGCTGGCCCGTTCCGAGCGCAATGGCTGCGCGCTCGGCGCTACGACGGCCCTGGTCCACGACTGGCAGCAAATTCGCGCGATCCTCGATCGGGCCGCTGAGCGCACGGGGATGGAGAGCCCGCCCTCCAGCCTGCCGGACAACGCTTCGATCGCCGAGGCCATTGCGGTCGGAACCGACGGTCCCGCGAGTGAGCGGGCGATGGCGTTCGGCGCCGAGCAACTGCTGCTCCAGCACCGCGCCCTGTTCGACATCCTCGAGGCCCGAGCCGGAGCGCGCGAAGACCTCTAGCTGCTTGCCGCATTGCGCCCTGGCCGATAGGCGGGCCGAATGCGTTTCGAAGGCACGTCCAATTACGTCGCGACCGACGACCTCAAGGTCGCGGTCAATGCCGCCGTCAAGCTTCGCCGGCCGCTGCTGGTAAAGGGCGAGCCGGGCACCGGAAAGACCGTCCTCGCTCACGAGATCGCCGAGGCGCTTGGCGCGCCGCTGATCGAATGGCACGTCAAGTCGACCACCCGCGCAGTCCAGGGCCTTTACGAATATGACGCCGTCGCCCGGCTTCGCGACGGCCAGCTCGGCGATTCCCGGGTCCACGACATCGCCAATTACATCAAGCGCGGCAAATTGTGGGACGCGTTCACCGCGCCGGAGCTTCCAGTGCTTTTGATCGACGAGATCGACAAGGCGGACATCGAGTTTCCCAACGATTTGCTCCAGGAACTCGATCGCATGGAGTTCCATGTCTACGAGACGGGGGAGACGGTGAAGGCGGCCGAGCGCCCGGTGGTGGTCATCACCTCGAACAACGAGAAGGAATTGCCCGACGCGTTCCTTCGCCGCTGCTTCTTCCACTACATCCGTTTCCCCGACCGCGCGACGATGGAGGCGATCGTCGACGTCCACTTCCCCGGCATCCAGAAGATGCTGGTCGGCCGCGCGCTCGACATCTTCTACGACATCCGCGATGTCCCCGGCCTCAAGAAGAAGCCCTCCACCAGCGAGCTGCTCGACTGGCTCAAGCTGCTGCTGCACGAGGACATGCCGCTCGAGGTGCTTCAGAACCGCGACCCGACCAAGGCGATCCCGCCGCTCCACGGAGCCCTGCTCAAGAACGAGGCCGACGTGATGCTGTTCGAGCGGCTGGCGTTCATGGCGCGGCGCCAGGGCTGAGCCGATGGCGGGCGGCAGACGCGAGCCCCCTGCCCGAGCGACCCGCCTGATCCGCCCGGGGACCAAGGCGCCGACCGACTTCGATTCGCTGACGGTGCCGACCTACCGCGCCTCGACCGTGCTGTTCGCCGATCTCGACGCGCTCGATCATCCGCGGCCCGGGCAATATCGCTACGGCATTCACGGAACGCCGACCGCGCGCGAACTGGAACTGCGGCTGGCGGCTATCGAGGAGGCGAACAGCGTCGCGCTGGCGCCGAGCGGC
>DASTDT010000060.1:0-3116 GCA_035710225.1 Sphingomicrobium sp. | reverse complement strand
ACCGAATCGGCCCGCGCCGCGATCGCTCGGACCGCCGCCTGGCGGTTGGTGGTGGCATAGCAGATGTCGCTCGACGCGGGGCCTGCCAGGTTGGCGAAGCGCCTGCGCAATTCGGCAACGATTTCAGCAGCTTCGTCGACCGCGTAGGTGGTCTGCACGGCAAATGCGACTGGAACATCGGCTGGTATATCGAGCCGCGCGATCTCCTCAACGCTGGTGATGGTCACCGCCGACCCTTCCGGCACATGGCCCAGCGTACCTTCGATTTCCGGATGCCCGGGGTGCCCGATCAACAGCACCATGCGGCCGTCGCGATAGTGCCGCTCGACCTCGCGATGGACCTTGGCGACCAGCGGGCAGACCGCGTCATAGGTGCGAAGTCCGAGCGCCCGTGCGCGCCGTGCGATTTCCGGCCGCACCCCGTGGGCGGAGAAGACGAGGACGTTGCCAGGCGGAACCGACTCGGCTTCTTCGACGAAGATCGCGCCTTCGCGCTCGAGTTCGCGCACCACGTCGAGGTTATGAACGATGGCGCGGCGCACATAGACGGGCGCGCCATGAGCCGCGATCGCGTCGCGGACAGCCTGGACCGCGCGCCGCACGCCCGCGCAAAATCCGCGCGGAGCGGCCAGCAGCAGCGTCGCCCGGGGAAGAGCGGTAGGCTGCAACAGGCTGGATGGAACGGCGGAATGGCGAGGCATGACGATCCTGGGCCCCCCATCACCCCCGGGACATGGGGCCCCTTTACCCTCGCCAGAAGCCTATGAAGCGCCGCCGCCGAAAGCCACACCGCCTAAAGAAGGTATTGCATACGGATGATGAGGTCGGTCTGGCCGGGCGGAACCGCAATGGTGACCTCCCTGAACCTTGGCGCCCCGAAGCGGATGCGCGGATTGCCGGAAAATCCGAAGCCTTCGCGCGGCACTCCAAGCACCATGTCCAAGCGCTGATTGCGATTTTCGTCATGAAACAAGGTCACCGCATAGCGCCCCGAGGGAAGCGCCGGAAAATGCAGCAGCCCTGCCGTGGCGGGCACCGTCGAGCGGACCGCGAGCGGATCGGTGCGGCAGTCGGGAAAATGGCGCGGGTTGCGGGTCAGGCAGGCGTGGACAACGCCCTTGCCGCTTCGCACATTGGCGATCCGGACCGTAAGATCGGCGGGTTGGGGGTCGACCATGGTCGCAAGACCGGCCATGGCGAGGGCAATCGTCAAGCTCATGCGGGCGGACGATATCGGAGCGACTGCAATTTCGCCATGGCCGCTTTTTCATCATGACCGCCGTTCGTCCAACGCTGATCATCGCCGGCGGCGGGCTCGCCGGCGGCCTCGCCGCACTGGCGCTCGCCGAGAAACGCCCCGATCTCAAGTTCCTGCTGATCGAGCAGGGGTCCAGCTTTGGCGGCAATCATGTCTGGTCGTTCTTCGACAGCGACGTCGACCCAGCCGACCGCGCCTTTCTGGAGCCGCTGGTGGCCAAGCACTGGCCCGATCACGACGTCTGTTTTCCGCGGCGCCGGCGGCGGCTCGATCTTGGCTACAACAGCGTCCCTTCCGATCTGCTCGACCAAGCCCTGCGGGAGCGGCTGGCAGGTGACCAATATCGGCTCGGCTGCATGATCGAGGCGGTCGCCAGCGACCATGTGATCGCCGGCGGCGAGCGGATCGAGGCCGACTGCGTGATTGATGCGCGCGGCGCCGGAGCGGCTCCGGGGCTCGAATTGGCGTGGCAGAAATTCGTTGGTCGGACCTACCGTTTCCGAGCCGCGCACAAGGTGATCCGGCCAATCATCATGGACGCGGCGGTCGAGCAGCGGGACGGCTACCGCTTCGTCTATTCGCTGCCGTTCGGCCCGCGCGAGCTGATGATCGAGGATACGTTTTATTCCGACCATCCAGCGCTCGACGAGGCCGCGCTGGCGGCGGGCCTCGACCGCATGGCCCAGGCGCATGGCCCGGCCGAATGCATCGGTCAGGAAACGGGGGTCTTGCCGATCCTGCTCGGCGGGGAGTTGGAGGACTTGTGGCCGAGCGACGGGATCGGGGTCGCCCGGCTTGGGATGCGCGGCGGCTTCTTCCACCCCACCACCGGCTATTCGCTGCCCGACGCGGTCCGCAATGCGCGGCTGATTGCCGACCAGCCACAGTTCAAGAGCGCGGACCTGTATCGCCTGCTGCGCTGCGGCGCCGAGAGGCAGTGGGCGGAGCGGCGCTTCTTCGTGCTCCTCAACCGCATGTTGTTCCGCGCCGCCGAGCCGGATCAGCGCTATCGGGTGCTCGAACATTTCTACCGGCTGCCGCTGGCCACCATCGGCCGCTTCTACGCCGGGCGGCTGACCGCGCTCGACAAGCTCAGGATCTTGAGCGGCCGGCCGCCGGTTGCGCTCGGCCGGGCGCTGTCCGCGCTTCGGGGCAAAGCGGCATGACCCGCCGGGCTGCGATCATCGGCTCTGGCTTCGGCGGCCTCGCGCTTGCCATCCGGCTGCAGTCGGCGGGCATTGCGACGACTGTCGTCGAGGCCCGCGACAAGCCCGGCGGCCGCGCCTATTATTGGGAGAAGGACGGCCACGTGTTCGACGCCGGGCCGACCGTCATCACCGATCCCGACTGCCTCAGGCAGCTTTGGGCGCTGACCGGCGCCGACATGGCCGGCGACGTGGAACTGGTGCCGGTGTCGCCATTCTATCGCCTCAGCTGGCCTGACGGGAGCAGCTTCGATTATCTCAACGACGATGACGCGCTCGAACGCCAGATCGCCGCGCTCGATCCGGCCGATGTCTACGGCTACCGCCGCTTCCTCGATTATTCGGCCGGCGTGTTCGAGCAGGGCTATGTCAAGCTCGGCGCGGTGCCTTTCCTCGATTTCAAGTCGATGCTCGCTGCTGCCCCGGCGCTTGCGCGCTACCAGGCATGGCGCTCGGTCCATGCGATGGTCTCGACCTTCGTGCGCAACGACAAGCTGCGCCAGGCGCTGTCGTTCCACACGCTGCTGGTCGGCGGCAATCCGATGACCACCAGCGCCATCTACGCGCTGATCCACAAGCTCGAGCGCGACGGCGGCGTGTGGTTTCCAATGGGCGGCACCAACCGCCTGATCGCCGCCATGGTCCGCCATTTC
>DASTDT010000059.1:0-9638 GCA_035710225.1 Sphingomicrobium sp. | reverse complement strand
CGGTTCGAGCAGATCGCTGGCCTGAGCGAGACCGAGGTCGAGCGGCTCGACGGCAATCTCGGCGCCTTTCGCGGACGCATCACCCGCGACCGGATCGTCGAGCAGGCGGCCTATCTCGCCCGCAACGACATCGATGGCTTCGAACAGAGGTTCGGCAAGCTCTAGACCTATTTGGCCGGGGCGGCCTCGGCCTTGGCAGGCGCCTTGCGCGGCGGGGCCGCGATCAATTTGTCGATCTTGCGCCCGTCCATGTCGACCACCTCGAACGACCAGGAATCGAACTCGAACCTTTCGCCGGTCTCGGGCAGGTGGCGCAGAACGTCGAGGGCAAAGCCGGCGACGGTCGAATAATCGCGGTCAGCGGGAAGAGCGATTCCGAGGCGGTCGACGAGGAGGTCCGCATTGGCCGCTCCGGCGACCAGCCAACTGCCGTCGTCCCGTTCGACGCACGGCGGGTGGTCGTCATGCTCGAGGTCGCTGGCGAAGGCTCCGGCGAGCGCGGCGAGGATCGAGCCCGGGGTGACGATCCCATCGAGGTGGCCGTATTCGTCATGAACCAGGGCCAGCGGCACTTCGGCCGAGCGGAGCACGGCGAGCGCGTCCATCGCGTCCATGAGGTCGGGAATGACTGGCGCGGCGCGCGCTAACTGGTGAAGGTCGATGTCGGCGCCGTCGAGGACCGCCATCAGCAGGTCGCGGGTCGAGATCACGCCGACGATGTCGTCGACCGAACCGCGCGCGACCGGGAGCCGGCTGTGAGGCGTCGACTTGAGCGCCGCGCGAATGTCGTCGCGACTGCTCGACACGTCGACCCAGTCGATCTCGGTGCGCGGCGTCATCACCTCGCGCACCGGCCGGTCGGCGAGCCGGACGATCCCGGAAATGATCGCCCGCTCGTTCTCCTCCAGCACTCCGGCGGTCTTTGCCTCAGCGACCACCAGGTGCAGTTCCTCGGCGGTCACGATGTTCTTCGCCTCGCGGTTCATCCCCAGCGCGCGGAAGATGGCGGCGCTGGTCACGTCGAGCAGCCACACCAGGGGGGACGTCAGTCTCGACATCCACACCATCGGGCGGCTGACGATCGCGGCGATCGGCTCGGGGGAGCGGAGCGCAAACTGCTTGGGCACCAGCTCGCCGATCACCAGGCTGGCATAGGTCGTCAGCAGGATGACGATGCCGAAGCCGATGCTTTGCGCCGTATCGGTCTCGATTCCCGTCATTGCGAGGCGCTGACCGACCGGCTTGCTCAGCGTCGCGCCCGAGAATGCGCCGTTCAGGATGCCGATCAGGGTGATCCCGATCTGCACGGTCGACAGGAAGCGGCCCGGCTCGGCCGACAGGGTCAGGGCGCAGGCGGCGCCCTTGCTGCCGTTCTTGGCCATCCCCCTCAACCGCGCCTCGCGCGACGAGACGATCGCCATCTCGCTCATCGCCAGCACGCCGTTGAGCGCGATCAGTGCGAGGATCAGGACAAGGTCGAGCCAGGGGAAGGGCAGCAGGGTTTCGCTCATCGCGTGCGCGCCCTTTGTGCCAAACGGCGGGGCCGCCGACAAGCGTGGGGGTCCGCGGCCAAGGTCAGGCGCGCCGGGCGGCGAAGAAGTCGCGCAGCTGGGCCGCCGCTTCGCCCTCGCCAATCCCGCTCACGATCTCGGGCCGATGGTGGCAGGTCGGCTGCGCGAAGATGCGCGCGCCGTGGGTCACTCCGCCGCCCTTGGGATCGTCGGCGGCGAACACCAGTTTTGCGACCCGAGCGAGCCCCGCGGCGGCGGCGCACATCGCACACGGCTCAAGCGTGACCCACAGGGTGCAATCGTCGAGGCGCGACGTGCCAAGCGCCGCCGCGGCCGTCCGAATGGCGACCATTTCCGCGTGGGCGGTAGGGTCGGTCGAGCCGCGCATGGCATTGCCCGCTTCGGCGACGATCGCGCCGCCGCGCGTGATGACGGCGCCGACCGGAACCTCGCCCGCTCGCGCCGCGTCCCGAGCGAGATCGAGTGCGCGGCGCATTGGCGGCGGCAGCGGAAATGACGTCGTCGGGGCGATAGGCATTGGTGCGGCGCTAGTCCGCCCGGAGCCCCCTGTCACCTGCAGCTATTGCTGATTGGCTGGCGCCGCTGGCGGAGCGGCCGCGCTGGGCGGCGGTGGCGGCGGGTTGACCGACACCGTTGGCACCGCGACGGTGACATTGGCCGGTTGGGCGCCGACCGACACAGTGCCGGTCTGGACGTCGAACGCCGGGGCCTGGCCACCGCTCGCCGTGACCCCCTGCTCGTTTGCGGAAATCTGCGGGACCTGCGCCTCGCGGGTCTGGCTGATGTCGAGAAAGCCGGTGGCGATCGCGGCGATCAATGCAAGAACGCCTACAATCAGGATCAGGAACACGGTGCGCACTGGCCTCTCCTATTTAACCTATGCCCGGCAAACGCCCGCGCACGGCTTCCGGTTGCCTCCACCCGCAAATGCCGCGCGGTTGACGGATTGGGCGGGTAGAGCTATCGGGCCCGTCTTTCCGGGCGCCATTGCGGTGCTCGCTCATAAATCAGGATTGAGACCATGTCGCGGGTTTGCGAGCTGACCGGCAAGGGCCGGCAGGTGGGCAACAATGTTTCCCACGCCAATAACAAGACCAAGCGCACGTTCCTGCCGAATCTGCAGAACGTGACGCTGCTCTCCGACGCCCTCGAGCGCAGCGTCAAGCTCAAGGTGTCGACTCATGGCCTGCGCTCGGTCGAGCATGTCGGCGGGCTCGACAATTGGCTCGCCAAGACCGGCGAGGACAAGCTCAGCCTCAAGGCGCGCAAGCTCAAGCGCGAGCTCGCCAAGCAGGCCGCGGCCAAGGCCTAACCGCCGCTTGCCGGCGGCAGGTCGATCGCCACCAGCAAGGTCCGCTTCCAGCGCCGCTGGTCGTTGTCGGTAATCACCCACAAACGCATTGCGCCGCCCGCGAGGGATTGGGCAGCTAGCCCCTCGGCATTGTCGAGCGGTGCCAGCGAGAGCGCGATGTCCCCTCCGGCAACGCCCGCGATTCGGGTGGCGAAGCCGCGAACACCGAACCGCCTATGGAGCAGCAGGTCGTGTCCTTCAGTCACGGCCACGGCATCGGAGATTCCCGAGCGCTCGGGATAGGCCCAGAGCCGCCCCGCGCCGGCGCTGATCGCCTCGACTCCGCGATTGGCGCGCAATCGGCGCCCCTCGAGCGCAATGCGTTGAACGGCTTCGCGCAGGTCACGGTCGTAGCGAATCAGGTGGTGGCGCTGCTCGAACGCCACCCACCAGCCGTCCTCGGAGCGCGCGAGCGCCTCGGAATCGCGGCCGATCTTGGTCCCGGGACGGCCGGCCACCGCCGGCAGCGGGCGAACGATCGCCACCCCCTCCCCCGGCGGCAGCGGAAGCCACACCAGCATGCCGCTGTCGGTCAGTCCGAGCAGCCGCCCGCGGTCGACCGCCAATCCCGAAAAGCCGCCGACGCGCGGATCGCTCGCTTGCAGCCGCCAGGCGCCGGCGATTCTCGCCCGGGGATGGCGTAGCGAGGCGATCCGTTCAGGTTCCCAGCGCACGCTCGCAACCGAAGCGGCGAGGTCGAGCGCAGGCCGGTTGACGCGCAGCCATGCCTGACCGGTGATGACCAGGGCCGCGAGCGCCAAGCCACTGAAAATACTTGATTTGCTGAATGAGTGCTGCACGACCCGTTCAGCGTTGCGGCATCGCGAATCGGCCATAACCCATTGGAGCGACGGGGTTTCCCCTTTTCCCTGTCGAACACGTATCCCTCGCGTCGCGTAACGAGGGGGGGCCGGGGTGCGTAATCGCCCCGGCCCCAAGTTTTTCCGCCATAGCTCCCGCCATCACGTCCGGTCGAACAGCGCGACCAGCTGGTCGATCAGCGCCCCGCCGAGCTGGTCGGCGTCCATGATCGTCACCGCCCGCGCATAATAACGAGTCACGTCGTGACCGATGCCGATCGCCGACAGCTCGACCGACGAGCGCGATTCGATCCAGCCGATGACCTGCCGCAGATGGCGCTCGAGATAGGTGCCGCCGTTGGCCGAGGCGGTCGAATCGTCGACCGGGGCGCCGTCCGAAATGACCATCAGGACCCGCCGCTCCTCCGGCCGGGCGAGCAGCCGGCGATGCGCCCAGAGCAGCGCCTCGCCGTCGATATTCTCCTTGAGGAGCCCTTCGCGCATCATCAGCCCGAGCGCCCTGCGCGCATGGCGATAGGGCTCGTCGGCGCGCTTGTAGACGATGTGTCGAAGGTCGTTGAGCCGGCCCGGGTTGGGCGGACGCCCTTCCGACAGCCACGCCTCGCGACTCTGGCCGCCCTTCCACGCACGCGTGGTGAAGCCGAGGATCTCGGTCGCAACACCGCAACGCTCGAGGGTCCGGGCGAGGATGTCGGCGCACATCGCGGCAATCGCGATCGGGCGGCCCCGCATCGACCCCGAATTGTCAATCAACAGGCTGACGACCGTGTCCTTGAAGTCGGTCTCGCGCTCGACCTTGTAGCTTAGCGAATGGGCCGGCGAGGCGACCACCCGGGCGAGCCGCGCGGCGTCCAGCAGGCCTTCCTCCTGGTCGAAATCCCAGCTTCGCGCCTGCTGCGCCATCAGCCGCCGCTGGAGCCGGTTGGCGAGCCGGGTGACCAGCGCCGACTGGCGCCCGATCTGCTGGTCGAGATAGGCGCGAAGCCGGCCGATCTCCTCCTCGTCGCACAGCTCGAGCGCCCCGACGACCTCGTCGAAGCGATCGGTGTAGGGGTGATAGTCGGTCGCCGGCTCTTCCGGCCAGTTGCGCCGGCCAGACCGGGCTGCCGCCTGCTCGCCGCCCTCGTCGGCGCTGGCTGGATCGCCTTCGTCGAACGAATCCTGGTCGGCTTCACCCTCCCCTTCGCCCTCCTCGGAGCGGTCCGAGCGCATTTCCGTCTCGCCCTGTTCGGCGCCGACGGCCTGGTCCTGGTCTTCGCCCTCGTCGGCCGAATCCCCCTCGCCCTCGTCGTCCTCGCCGCCCTGGGAATCCGGCTCGTCGGACGCCTTGTCGGAGTCGGAATCGAGGCCAAGGTCCTGAAGCAGCCGCCGCGACATTTCCGCGAAAGCGGCCTGATCGTCGATGGTCAGCGCAAGCGCATCGAGTTCGGCGGCCCCCTTCTCCTCGATCCACGGCTCGACCAGGCCGAGTCCCGCCTTGGCCGATTCCGGCGGCGGCGCTCCGGTCAGGCGCTGGCGGGCGACAAGTCCGAGCGCGGTCGCCAGCGGCACTTCCTCGGCAGTTCGGGCGCGGCCGATCGCGTCGAGCCTGATTCGGGCCTCGACATGCCGCTCGAGATTGGAGCGGACGCCGCCAAACGCGCGCGATCCCAGCGCCTCGACTCGCGCCGTCTCAAGCGCGTCGAACACGGCGCGCGAATCCGGATCGAGCGGCGCGCCTTTGGAATGCAGCGCCGGATCGTGATGGCGAAGGCGAAGCGCCATCGAATCCGCCGCCCCGCGCGCCTCGGCAACCAGTCGTGGTTCGAGCGACGGGCCCGGGGACACCACCCGGGCGACCTTGCCCGACGTCGCTCCCGGCTCCGATGCGAACGCCACGTCGACCTCCGGATCGCGAGCGATCGCCCGCGAGGCGCTGGCCAGCGCGGCGCGAAATCGATCGAGGGAGCTGAGAGCCATCGCTCAGGCGCTGTGCGCGATGCTCTCCGGCAAGTCGGTGCCGAACACCCGCTGGTAATATTCGGCGATCAGCGGCCGCTCGCTTTCATCGCACTTGTTGAGGAACGAGACCCGGAAAGCGTAGCCGATGTCGCCGAAAATCAGCGCGTTCTGCGCCCAGCTAATCACCGTGCGCGGGCTCATCACGGTCGAGATGTCGCCGTTGATGAAGCCCTGGCGCGACAGTTCCGCGACCTTGACCATCTGGTCGACGCTGGCCTTGCCGTCGGGACTGTCATATTCGCCCGACTTGGCGAGCACGATCCGGGCCTCGGTCTCGGCCGGCAGATAGTTCAACGTCGAGACGATGTTCCAGCGGTCCATCTGGCCCTGATTGATCGCCTGAGTGCCATGATAAAGGCCGGTGGTGTCGCCAAGACCGATGGTGTTGGTCGTCGCGAACAGGCGGAACCAGGGGTTGGGGCGGATGACCCTATTCTGGTCGAGCAGGGTGAGCTTGCCCTCGGCCTCGAGCACGCGCTGGATGACGAACATCACGTCGGGGCGGCCGGCGTCATATTCGTCGAACACCAGCGCAACCGGGTGCTGGAGCGCCCACGGCAGCAGGCCTTCGCGGAACTGCGTCACCTGCTGGCCGTCCTGAAGCACGATCGCGTCGCGCCCGACGAGGTCGATGCGGCTGATGTGGGCGTCGAGGTTGATCCGAACCAGCGGCCAGTTGAGGCGCGCCGCGACCTGCTCGATATGGGTCGACTTGCCGGTGCCGTGATAGCCCTGGATCATCACCCGCCGGTTGCGGGCGAAGCCGGCAACGATCGCCAACGTGGTGTCGGGATCGAACACATAGGCCGGATCGAGGTCGGGCACGCGCTCGTCGGCCTCGGAAAAGGCCGGGACTTCCATGTCGGTGTCGATGCCGAACGCCTCGCGCGCCTTCACCATCTTGTCCGGTGCGGCGAGGATCGTGTCCTCGCGGCTGTCCAGGGTGACGTTGGGGATGTCGGTCATGGATGCGGCCTTAAGCGGTTCGCCGCCTCGCCTCAACAGTTCGCCGACAAGAACGGCCAAGGCGCGTGAAGACGCCGCGAAATTGCGCTACGTCGGGAAACATTCGCTGTCGCACGCGAGTCCGCAGAAAGCCGCTTCATGGCCCAGATGATCTTCATCAACCTGCCGGTCACCGACCTCGACCGCTCCATCCGGTTCTACGAGGCCATCGGCGCAACCAGGAATCCCGCCTTCTCGAATGATCAGGCGGCGATGATGGCCTTTTCCGACGCCATCGCCGTGATGCTGCTAAGCCACGAATTCTATGCCGGTTTCACCTCCAAGCCGATCGCCGACGCCCATTCGTCGAGCCAGGTGCTGCTGTGCCTGTCGGCGGACAGCCGCGAAGCGGTCGATGCGATGGTCGGCCAGGCGGCCGGCGGCGGCGGCAAGGCCGATCCTGGCCCCAAGCAGGACCTCGGCGGCAAGATGTACGGCCGCAGTTTCGAGGATCCCGACGGTCATCATTGGGAAGTGATGTGGATGGACGCCGCCGCCGCGCAGCAGGGCGCCGGCGCGTTTGAGCAGGCCTGACAGTCCGAGAAGGGGAGACGTGCAATGACCTACATCGAAGGGTTCGTCTGTGCGGTGCCGACCGCCAACAAGGAAGAATATCGCAAGCATGCGAGCGAGGCTGCGCCATTGTTCAAGGAATTCGGAGCCACGAGGATGATGGAAAACTGGGGCGACGACGTCCCCAAGGGCAAGCTCACCGACTTCCAGGGCGCGGTCCAGGCCAAGGACGACGAGACGGTGGTCTTCAGCTGGTTCGAATATCCCGACAAGGCGACCCGCGACGCCGCCAACGAAAAGATGATGAGCGACGAGCGAATGAAGGAAATGGGCGCCAGCATGCCGTTCGACGGCAAGCGCATGATCTACGGCGGATTCGACAGCTTCGTCGACGAAAAGGCCGACGGGCGCACGGGCTACACCGATGGCTACATCCTGCCGGTCCCGGCCGATAAGAAGGACGCCTATCGCGACATGGCGCAGTCCATGGCCGCCAAGTTCAAGGACATGGGGGCGCTAAGGGTGGTCGAGGCGTGGGGCGACGATGTCCCCGACGGCAAAGTCACCGACTACAAGCGCGCGGTGAAGGCCGAGGAGGGCGAGAACGTCGTCTATTCCTATGTCGAATGGCCGGACAAGGAGACCCGCGACGCGGCCTGGGCGAAGATGATGAACGACCCCGAGATGTCGTCGCCAAGCGAGATGCCGTTCGACGGCAAGCGCATGTTCTGGGGCGGCTTCAAGCCGATCCTCGACACCGCGGCGCAATAGCCGCGATGAGCGCGGCGCAAGGCAAGCTCGTCACCTGCCTGTGGTTCGACCGCGGGCAGGCGCGCGAGGCGGCATCCTTTTATGCCGCGACCTTTCCCGACAGCCGGGTCGGCGAGTCGATGACCGCGCCGGGGGACTATTCCAGCGGGACGAAGGGCGACGAGCTGACGGTCGAGTTCACGGTCCTGGGGCGGGCCTTCGTCGGCCTCAACGGCGGCCCCGAGTTCAAGCCCAACGAAGCCGTCAGCTTCATGGTGGTGACCGAGGACCAGACCGAGACCGACCGCTACTGGAACGCCATCGTCGGCAATGGCGGAGCGGAAAGCGCGTGCGGCTGGTGCAAGGACAAATGGGGCTTTTCGTGGCAGATCACGCCGCGCGTCCTGCTCGAAGGGAATAGCGATCCCGACCCGGCCGCCGCCAGGCGCGTGTTCGAGGCGATGCTGACGATGCAGAAGATCGACGTCGCCACCATCGAGGCCGCCCGGCGCGGCGACACGGTCGATGCGTAGGATTGTCGGCGGCGCCTTCGTTTCGCTCGACGGAGTGATGCAGGCGCCGGGCGGTCCGAGCGAGGACTATACCGGCGGCTTCGACCATGGCGGCTGGCTGGCGCCCTTCTGGGAAGATCAGATCGGCGAGGAAGTCGACCGGCTGTTCACCGAACCGTTCGACCTGCTGCTGGGCCGCCGGACCTACGACATCTTCGCCGCCTACTGGCCCTATGCGCAGGGCGACAACAAGCCGATGGGCACGATGCTGGACCGAGCGGGCAAATATGTCCTGACTCACGACGACCAGCCGCTCGACTGGCAGAACAGCCATCGGCTTGCCGGCCTCGACGAGCTTGCGGAACTTAAGCGCGGCGACGGGCCCGACCTGGTGATCCAGGGCAGCACCACTCTCTACCCGCAATTGCTCGCCGCCGGCCTGCTCGACCGGGTGACGGTGATGATTTTTCCGGTTGTGCTGGGGACCGGCAAGCGCCTGTTCGGCGACGGGACGCCGCCCCGCACGATGAGGGCGGTCGACCACCGTACCACCCCGCGCGGCAACATCATCGCCACCTATGAGCCCGCTGGCCAGGTGGAGGTCGGGGACTTTTCCAGCGAGCCGCAGAGCGAGCGGGAGAAGGTCCGGCAGGCCGGGATGAAGGCCGGCAACTGGTGACGCTGCAATTCTTCGGCCACCCGTTCAGCAGCTACACCCAGAAGGTGCTGATCGCGCTGTGGTCCGATGAGACGCCGTTCGACTATCGCATGGTCGACGGCGATCATCCGGAAAATGTCGAAGAGCTCAAACGACACTCGCCGTTTGGCAAGTTCCCGCTGCTGATCGATGGCGAACAGGCGTTCTTCGAATCGACCACGATCATCGAACATCTGCGCGCTTGCCACCGCGGCCCGAACGACTGGATCCCGCTCGGAGAGCCCGGCCGGCGGGCGCGATTCCTCGACCGCTTCTTCGACCTTTACGTCATGACGAACATGCAAAAAGTGGGCCTCGACGTGCTTCGTCCGCAAGGGTCGCGCGACCAATATGGGGTCGACCAGGCGCGGGCCGAACTTCGAAGAGCCTACGACTGGCTCGACGACAATCTCGGCGAAGGCCCGTGGGCCATCGGCGAGACCTTCACGCTCGCCG
>DASTDT010000058.1:0-4494 GCA_035710225.1 Sphingomicrobium sp. | reverse complement strand
GAGGACGTGCGCTTCGAGCTGGCCCGCAACATCGTCTCGCAGCGCGAGCTGGCAGACCGGATGACGGCCGCGGTCGCCCAGTTCCAGCTCGACCGCAAGCTGAGCTTCTTCAACCAGCCGTTCGCGGCGATGAGCGGGATCGATCCCGAATGGCTTGGCGAGAACCCCGAGTTCGACCGCGTGCTCGAGCGCATGCGCGAGAACGGCCGAGTGCCCGAAGTGCGCGATTTCCCAGCCTGGAAGAACGAGCGCCGGGCGCTCTTCACGTCGGCCGAGGAATTGCTATCCGAGGATTGGACATTGCCCAATGGCGACCATTGGCACGTGGTCGCCCAGCCGCTTCCCGATGGCGGCCTCCGAATGATCTTCGAGGACCGGACCGAGCAGGTCCGGCTCGCCTCGGCGCGCGACACCTTGCTGCAGGTGCGCACGGCGACGTTCGATAATTTGTTCGAGATCGTCAGCGTGTTCGCCTCCGACGGCCGGCTGTACCTGTGGAATCGGCGCTTCAGCAGCCTGTGGGAATTGGACGAGGAATGGCTGACCTCCCACCCGCGGGTGGACGAGCTGGTTCCGGCCATGGCGCGCAAGCTGGTCAACCCGACCGAGGCCGCCCAGGTGCGCGAGATGGTACGCGACACGACCACCGGGCGGCAGTCCGGAACCGGCCGATTGTCGATGACCGACGGCCGCCACTTCGAGTTCGCCTCGGTGCCGCTGCCCGACGGGAACGCGCTGTTCACGATGATCGACGTGACCGATTCCTCGCGCATCGAGGCGGCCCTTCGCGAGCGCGCAACGGCGCTCGAGGAAGCCGACCGGGTGAAGACCGACTTCGTCGCCAACATGAGCTACGAGCTGCGCACGCCACTGACCTCGATCGGCGGCTTCGCCGAGATGCTTGCGCAAGGCTATGCCGGCAAGCTTCCGCCGGCGGCCTCGGACTATGTCGGCGCGATCCTCGAATCCGTCGAGCGGCTGGCCAAGCTGATCAACGACGTGCTCGACCTCACCCAGGGCGACCGCCGCGGCGTGGTGCTCGACCGCGAGCGGATCGATATGGCCGGCCTGTGCCGCGCCGCCACCGACTCGCTCGCTGCGCGCGCGGCCGAGAAGAAGCAGGCGCTCAAGGTCGAGATCGATTCCTCGACCGGGGTCGTCGTCGGCGATGCCCGCCGGCTCCGCGAATCGATCGACCACGTGCTTCGCAACGCGGTCGCCTACACGCCGGAGGGCGGCAACATCATCCTCTCGGCCAACGGTGACGACGAATCGGTGACCGTGACCGTCGCCGACGACGGCCCGGGCATCGCCAGCGAGGACCAGCAGGACGTCTTCGACCGCTTCCACCGCGCCGTCGGGACCCAGCGTGGGGAGGCGGCGCTGGGCCTCGGCCTGCCGCTCACCCGCCAGTTCATCGAGGCCCATGGCGGCCGCGTCGAGCTAGAATCCGAGCCCGGCAAGGGCACCGCAGTCCGCCTCGTCATTCCCCGGGCGCCGCAATGATCCTTGCCGACGAGGCAGCAACGGCCAGGTGCGCAGCCGCCCTCGCTCCCTTGCTTCGTCCTGGCGATGTCGTCGCTCTGTCGGGCGAGCTTGGCGCCGGCAAGACCAGCTTCGTCCGCTACCTGCTCGGCGCGCTCGGCCATGAGGGCGAAGTGCCGAGCCCGAGTTTCGCCATCGTCCAGCCCTATGAGGACCTCGATCCGCCATTGTGGCACGTCGACCTGTTCCGGATCGCCGACCCGCTCGAAATGACCGAGCTCGGCCTCGATTCGCTCGGCGATGCGGTGCTTGTCGTCGAATGGCCCGAGCGTGCCGGCGCTGGTGCCTGGCCCGAGGCGCTTCGGCTGCGCCTCGACATCCTCGCCGGCGGCGAGCGCGCCTTGACAGTTCAGGCACCGGCGGCATGGGAAGGGCGATGGCCGCCAGCATGACCCCGCCCGACAGTGCCGCCGAGTTCCTGTCCGCCAGCGGGTGGGGCGGGGCGCGAATCGAGCCGCTTGCCGGCGACGCCAGCTTCCGCCGCTATTTTAGGGTCCATGGCGACGGTCGGCGCGCGGTGCTGATGGACGCGCCGCCGCCGCACGAGGATCCCCGCCCGTTCATCGCCGTCGCCGAATGGCTCGGCTCCGTCGGCCTTACGGCGCCCGAGATCCTCGCCCGCGATCTCACTCGCGGCCTGCTCCTGATCAGCGATCTCGGCGACGACCGGCTGCGCGAAACCTTAGACCAATCGCCCGAGCGCGAGCGCGAACTGTACGAGGTCGCAACCGACCTCTTGGTCCAGCTTCACGCCCATTCACCGATGCCCGGCCTGAAGGTCCATGGTCTCGACGAGTGGCTCGAGGAGCTGCTGCTGTTCACCGACTGGTACTGTCCCGCCGTCGGGCTGGAGGTCGATTGCGCGGCCTACCGCGAGGCCTGGGCCGCGGTGCTCGAACCGGTCGCCGGCGACCGCCTTGGCCCGGTCACCGTGCTTCGCGATTTCCACGCCGAGAACGTCATGCTCGTCCGCGACCGGCAGGGGGTCGCGCATTTCGGCCTGCTCGACTTCCAGGACGCGCTCGCCGGCCACCCCGCCTATGACCTCGCCTCGGTGCTCGAGGATGCCCGGCGCGACGTTCCGCCCGGGATCGAGCGGGCGATGATCGACCGCTACAAGGCCGCGGCTGGGCTCGGTGACCGCTTCGAGCGCGCCTACTGGGCGCTCGCGGCCCAGCGCAACACGCGCATCCTCGGTGTGTTCACGCGCCTGTGGAAGCGCGACGGCAAGCCGCATTACCGCGCCTTCCAGCCGCGTATGTGGGGCCTTCTCGAGCGCGACCTGGCCGCGCCGGGGCTTGAGCCGGTCGCCGGCTGGTTCGCCGCCAACATCCCCCAATCGGCCCGCTCCGAACCGTGGAAGGACTGCTCGTGAACAGGGTCGCTCGAGCGCTCAACCTCAGACCGAGGATCGACGCGGCGGTGCCGTCCACGGCGATGGTCATGGCCGCCGGCCTCGGCAAGCGCATGCGGCCGCTGACCAACGACCGGCCCAAGCCGATGGTGGAGCTAGCCGGAGCGCCGCTGATTGACCATGTCCTCGACCGCCTGCGCTCGGCCGGGGTCGGCAAGATCGTGGTCAACGTCCATTATCTACCCGAAGTGATCGAGGCGCATCTCGCCCAGTCCGCCAAGGATCTCGCGGTCACCATTTCCGACGAGCGCGGCGTGTTGCTCGAGACCGGCGGCGGGCTGGTCAAGGCGGCGCCGCTGATCGACTGCGACCCGTTCCTGGTCGTCAACAGCGACAATTTCTGGATCGACGGCCCGGCCGACGGCCTCAAGCTGCTCGCCAGCGGCTGGAACGATAGCCGAATGGACGCGCTGCTCCTGCTCGTCCCGCATGCCCGCGCCGGCAATCACGTGGGGCAGGGCGACTTCCACATGGACCGCTTCGGTCGCCTTCGCCGCCGGGGCCGCTCGCGGGTCGCGCCCTACGTTTTCACCGGCATCCAGATGATTTCCAAGCGACTGCTCGATGGAGCGCCGGAGGGGGCGTTCTCGACGAACATCCTGTGGGACCGTGCAATCGCCGCCGGACGCTGCTTCGGAACGGTCCACCAGGGCCTGTGGTTCGATGTCGGCTCCCCGGCGGCGCTGAAGGCGACCGAACGGGCCATCCTCCATGGCTGAGCAGGCGCCGGGGCCCCGGCCCAGCGTCTATTCGATTCCGGCGCACCGCAGCTTCGCCGACTCGCTGGCGGCCGGCCTCATTCGCACCCATGGCCGCGAACCGATGGCCCTTGCCGGCGGCCGCATCCTGCTTCCCAACGGCCGCGCCGTGCGCACGATGACGGAAGCGTTCGTTCGCGCCAGCGGCGGCGGGCTGGTTCTTCCGCGGCTGATCGCCATCGGCGATCCCGAGCTCGACGACCGCATCGGCGGCGCGCTCGACCCGGCCGGTGCGGGCACTCCGATCCCGCCGGCGATCGAACCCCTCGATCGCCAGCTGGCGCTGGCCGCGCTGATCCGCCAGCCGGGCGAATCCGCGGCCGAGGCGATGAGGCTGGCGGCCGACCTTGCGCGCGCTCTCGACCAGCTGATCGTCGAGGAGGTCGATCCGTCGCGGCTGGCCGAAATCGCCCACGACCGGCCCGAGCTGGCCGCCCACTGGCAGTCCTCGCTCGACCGGCTCCAGGCGATCCTTGGCTTCTGGCCGATGGAGCTTGCCCGGCGCGGGATGATCGACCTTGCCGACCGCCGTAATCGCCTGCTTCGCGCCGCCGCGGCGAGATGGCGCGAGCAGCCGCCCTCAGGCTTCACTGTCGCCGCGGGCATCACCACCGCGGTCCCGGCCGTCGCCGCCTCGCTCAAGACCATCGCCTTCCTCGAGGACGGCATGGTCGTCCTGCCCGGCCTCGCTCATCCGGCGGCGCTACCCGACGAGGAATGGGACTTGCTCGGCCCGGGCGACGATACGCGCGGCGAGGAAACGCACCCGCAATATCA
>DASTDT010000057.1:0-11912 GCA_035710225.1 Sphingomicrobium sp. | reverse complement strand
CGCTTGTGTGTCGGTCGCTCCGACATAGGTCGCTCGGCCAATCTCCTGGAGGTGGGCATGCTCCGGCCCGACAGCGGGATAGTCGAGCCCGGCCGAAATCGACCAGCTGTCGCTGACCTGGCCGTCGCGGTCCTGGAGGATCAGTGTCTCCGATCCATGCAGGATTCCGCGCGTTCCGCGCAGGAGGGTGGCCCCATGCTCGCCGCCGTGAAGCCCGCGCCCGGCGGCCTCGACCCCAATCAGGTGCACGGCCACGTCGGGCACGAAATCGCTGAACAGGCCGATGGCGTTGGATCCGCCGCCGACGCAGGCGACGACAGCGTCGGGCAGGCGCCCTTCCGCGTCGAGGATCTGGGCGCGCGCCTCGTGGCCGATGACCCGCTGGAACTGGCGGACCATCAGCGGGAAGGGGTGCGGGCCGGCCGCCGTGCCCAGCAGATAATGGGTGTCCTCGAAGCTCCCGGCCCAGTCGCGCAGCGCCTCGTTGACGGCGTCTTTCAGCGTCCGGTCGCCGGTCGTCACCGGGATCACCCGCGCCCCCATCAGCCGCATTCGGTGGACGTTGAGGGCCTGCCGCTCGATATCGTCGACGCCCATGTAGATGTCGGTCGCAAGGCCCAGCAGCGCGCCGGCCATGGCGGTGGCCACCCCGTGCTGGCCAGCGCCGGTCTCCGCGATCAGCCGGCTCTTGCCCATGCGCTTGGCCAGCAGCCCCTGGGCGAGCACCTGGTTGGTCTTGTGCGCGCCGCCGTGGAGCAGGTCCTCGCGCTTGAGGTAGAGCTTGCCGCCACCGAGGTTGCGGCAGCGGGTCAGCGGGGTCGGCCGTCCCGCGTAGGTGGTGAGCAAGGCCTCGAGCTCGGTCCGGAAATGGGGGTCGTCCTCCGCATTGAGGAACGCGCCCTCGAGCTGTTCGAGCGCGGGGAGCAGGATCTCGGGGACATAGCAGCCGCCGAAGCTGCCGAAGCGGCCGTCTAGGCGCATTGCGCTAGCCTTTCGTTACGCGAAATGGGACGAAGAGTGTCGAACAGCTCCGCGATCTTTGAATGATCCTTGGCGCCGGGCGCGCGGTCCATTGCCGAGCCGGCGTCGATGGCAAAGGCGCCGAGCGCGCGCGCGGCGCGAGCATTGTGCGGGCCGATCCCGCCGGCGAGCAGCGAGTCCGGCAGCTCGGGGCGGCCAGCAATTGCGCCCCAGTCGAAGGGCTTGCCGGTGCCGCCGCGGCCCTGGTCGAAGACGATTCGGTCGCCGCCACTGGCGCGCTCACCGCCGACGGCTTCTGCGAGCCAAATCTCGCCATCGAAGGTATTGCGGAGCGCGCTGAGCGTGCCGTCCTCCATCCGGCCGTGAAGCTGCATCGCCGCCATCGGCACGCGCCGTACGGCCTCAAGCAAATGCGCCAGGGGCGCGTCGCGAAACACGCCGACGAGGGGCGGCACCGGCAGGCCCGCGACCTGCTCCGCGAGCGCCTGTGCCCCGGCAATGGTCAGGTCGCGCGGGCTGTCGGGGGCCATTACCAGCCCGGCAAAGGTAGCTGGCGAGCCTGCGACGAGGTCGGCCGGCGCCGCCAGGCCGCACAATTTGACCCGCCCGAAGGCTAGCGCCCGCGCTTCGCCACGCGGGTCGGCCGAGCGCATCGGCGCCGAACCGATCAAAAAGGCGTCGACGTGCGGCGCGAGGCGGTCGATGTCCGCGCGCGTCGCGATCCCGGACTCGGCGACAAGCGTCCGCCCGGCGCCCAAAGGAGCCAGCCGTTCGGTCGCCGCAAGGTCGGTACGGAAGGTCTTGAGGTCGCGGTTGTTGATTCCGATCAGCGGCGCGCCGAGCGCCATCGCGCGGTGCATTTCCGACTCGTCGTGAACCTCGACCAGCACGTCCATGGCGAGGCGACTGGCTTCCGCGATGACCGCGCGCGCAGCGTCGTCGTCGAGCACGGCGAGGATCGCAAGCACGGCGTCCGCGCCGGCCAGGCGCGCTTCCACCACCTGGCGCGGATCGACGACGAAATCCTTGGCGAGGATCGGTCCGTCGAACGCGGCGCGTGCGGCGCGAAGGTCCGCGTAAGAGCCGCGGAAATGGGGGTCGACCAGCACGCTCATGGCGTCCGCAGCGCCGCTATAGGCCAGGGCGATCGCCGCCGGATCGGCCGAGGCGTTGAGCGCGCCTTCGGATGGCGAGGCGCGCTTATATTCGAAGATGAAGCGCCCCCCGGGGCGATCGAGCGCCGCTTTGAGGCTGCGGCTGGTCGGCTCGGCGCGTGAACGCAGAGCGTCGATCGACGTGTCGCCGAGCCGGGCGGCGAGCTCCTCGCGCTTGGCCGCGACGATCGGTCCGAGCAGGCCGAGCTCAGCCATTGCTGGCCTCGATAAAACTGGCGAGCACCGCCGCCGCCCGGCCCGAGCGCAGAGCCTCGCGCGCTTCGCCGACCCCGTCGCGCAGGTCGGCGGCCCTGCCGGCGGCAAGCAGCAGCGCGGCGCAGTTCAGGAGTACGATCTGCTCGTCGGCCTCGACCGCCTTGCCGTCGAGCAAGGCGCGAAAGCGCGCCGCGTTCGTGGCGATGTCGCCGCCCTGGACGACCTTCAACGGCACCCGCTCGAGGCCGGCCTGCTCGGGCGTCAGCTCGATCTCCTCGCGGTCGGCGCCGCGGATGCGGATGGCGCGGGTGGTCCCGTGAAGCGCCACTTCATCGAGGCCGGAGCCATGCACCACCAGCGCGTGGCTGACGCCCATCGCGGCGAGCACCTCGGCGATCCGCCCGAGCATATGCGGGTCGGCGACTCCGAGGAGCTGGACCCGGGGGCGCGCCGGGTTGATGCACGGCCCAAGCATGTTCATCACCGTCCGCACCTGGAGCTGGCGGCGGACCAGCGCCGCATGCTTCATGCCGGGGTGGTAGGCGGGGGCGAACAGGAAGCAGAAGCCGGTCTCGTCGAGCAGCCGGCGGGCGCGGTCGGGCGCCATTTCCAGCTTCGCACCAAGCGCCTCGAGCACGTCGGCCGAGCCGCATTGCGAGCTGACCGAGCGGTTGCCGTGCTTGGCGACCGGCAAGCCGCAGGCGGCGGCGACGAAGGCCGTCGCGGTCGACACGTTGATCGACCCCGACCCGTCGCCGCCGGTCCCGCAGCAATCGGCGAACAGGTAGTCCGGCCGGTCGAACGGCGTTGCGGCGGAGGACAGAGCCCGCGCCGCGCCGATCATTTCGGCCGCCGTCTCGCCCTTGAGGCGAAGGGCGATCAGCATCCCGGCGATCTCGGCCGGCTCGAGCCGCCCGAGGACCAGCCGCTCGAACAAGTGGCGGCTGTCCTCCTCGCTCAGATCCTCGCCGCCGAGCAGGCCCGGCATCGGGTTGGGGACAGGGCGATCAACGATCGCGTCGTTGGCTGAGTCGGGCAAAGCGAAAGCCGCTGCGGCGTTGGTGGTCATGATTGGCATTCCTCGAAGACAATAAAAAAGCCCGCCGGAGGGCGGGCCTATCGTTGGGTCGGCTTGGTAGGCGGCGTCAGGCCGTCACCAGCCGCGCCATCGCGCCGCCGCAGTATCAGCAGCGCGCCACCAGGTGACGGAAACGGTCGAGGAACGGGTCGAGGTCATCGCCGGCGCTTGTCGCGGCTCAAATCCAACCCGTCAAGGCCACGAATCAAAAGGGCCCCGCGATCGCTCGCGAGGCCCCCTCAATACCAAGGCTGTAGCCTTTAGTCTTCGTCTTTGCCCGTCAGGAAGGCTGGGGCGAAGGTGGGCTCGGCGCCGCCTTCGTTTTCCGAACGCTCGCGGCGGGGGCCGCGGTCGCCACGGTCGCCGCCTTCGCGGGGACCACGATCACGGTCGCCTTCGCTGCGCGGGCCACGGTCACGGTCGCCGCCACCTTCACGGCGCGGTCCACGATCACGGTCGCCGCCGTCACGGCGAGGTCCGCGGCCGTCGCGGCGCGGGCCACGGTCACCACGGTCGCCACGCGGACCGCGGTCCCGGTCGCCGCCCTCGCGGGGCGGGCGGGTGTCTTCGATCTCTTCGCCGGTTTCCTGGTCGACGAGGCGCATCGACAGGCGAACCTTGCCGCGCTGGTCGACCTCGAGCAGCTTGACCTTCACTTCCTGGCCCTCGGTCAGCACGTCGCTGACCTTCTCGACCCGGTCGTTCCTGATCTCGCTGACGTGCACGAGGCCGTCCTTGCCCGGCATGAAGGTCACGAACGCGCCGAAATCGACGATGCTGGCGACCTTGCCGGTATAGATCGTGCCCGGCTCCGGCTCGGCCACGATGCCGTGGATCCACTGGCGCGCGGCCTCGATCTGGCTGACGTCCGACGAGCTGATCTTGATCAGGCCCTCGTCGTCGATGTCGACCTTGGCGCCGGTCGTCGCGACGATCTCGCGGATGACCTTGCCGCCGGTGCCGATCACTTCGCGGATCTTGTCCTTGGCGATCTGCATCGTCTCGATCCGCGGTGCGTGAGCCGAAAGCTCCTCGCGCGTGTGGTCGAGCGCCTTGGCCATTTCGCCGAGAATGTGGGCGCGGCCGTCCTTGGCCTGGGCCAAAGCGACCTTCATCACTTCCTCGGTGATCCCGGCGACCTTGATGTCCATCTGCAAGGACGTGATGCCCTCGCTGGTTCCGGCCACCTTGAAGTCCATATCGCCGAGGTGATCCTCGTCGCCGAGGATGTCGCTGAGCACGGCAAAATCCTTGCCTTCAAGGATGAGGCCCATGGCGATGCCCGCGACCGGGCGCTTCAACGGAACGCCGGCGTCCATCATCGACAGCGAACCGCCGCAGACAGTGGCCATCGACGAGGAGCCGTTGCTCTCGGTAATGTCGCTGAGAACCCGGATCGTGTAGGGGAACTCCTCCGCGCTCGGAAGCATCGGGCGAAGCGCTCGCCAGGCGAGCTTGCCGTGTCCGGTGTCGCGGCGCGAAGGAGCGCCGAAACGACCGACTTCACCGACCGAATAGGGCGGGAAGTTGTAGTGGACCATGAAGCGCGAATAGCTGAGGCCTTCCAGCCCGTCGATCATCTGCTCGCTGTCCTTGGTGCCCAGCGTGGTGGTGCAGATCGCCTGCGTCTCGCCGCGGGTGAACAGTGCCGAGCCATGGGCGCGCGGCAGGAAGCCGACAATCGCCTCGATCGGGCGGACCGTCTTGGTGTCGCGCCCGTCGATCCGGCGGCCGTCCTTGAGAATGGCGCCGCGAACGACTTCGGCTTCGAGCTTCTTCACCAGCTTGAGCGTGCCCAGGTAGGCGGCCGGATCCGATTCCTCGAGGTCGGCGAAGGCTTCGCGGGCCTTGGCCCGGGCCTCGTTAATCGCGGTCTGGCGCTGCTGCTTGTCGGTCAGCTTGTAGGCCGCCTCCAAATCCTTGCCGATCACGTCCTTCAGCTTGGCCTTGGTCTCCGCCTTGTCCTCGAGCAGGTCGAGTTCCCACGGGTCCTTGGCGGCCTTCTCGGCGAGCTTGATGATGCCCTCGCACACCTTCTGACTGGCGCGATGGGCGAACATGACGGCGCCCAGCATGACGTCTTCCGACAGCTCATTGGCTTCGGATTCGACCATCATCACGGCGTTGGGGGTGCCGGCGACGACCAGGTCGAGTTCGCCCTCGGCGATCTCGGTCTGGGTCGGGTTGAGGATGTATTCACCGTTCTGGTAGCCGACCCGCGCCGCGCCGATCGGACCCATGAACGGAACGCCGCTGATCGTCAGCGCGGCCGAGGCGGCGCACATCGCGACGACGTCGGGCTCGTTCTCGCCGTCGTAGGACAGCACCTGGGCGATCACGAGGACCTCGTTGTAGAAGCCCTCCGGGAACAAGGGGCGGATCGGGCGATCGATCAGGCGGCTGGTCAGCGTTTCCTTTTCGGTCGCGCCGCGCTCGCGCTTGAAGAAGCCGCCGGGAATGCGGCCCGCGGCGGAGAATTTTTCCTGGTAGTGGACGGTCAGCGGGAAGAAGTCCTGACCCGGCTTGACCGACTTGGCGGCGGTGACGGCGCACAGCACCACGGTCTCTCCGAGGGTCGCGATCACCGCGCCGTCGGCCTGGCGGGCAACGCGGCCCGTTTCGAGCTTGAGGGTCTTGCCGCCAAGATCGATTTCTACAGTCTTGATATCGAACATGTGTTTTCCTTCACTCCGGCGGCCGGATGCGCGCCGGGGCATCTAGGGCAGACGATCCGGTCTGCGAGCGGTGCGGGGCTAATGTGACTGCCCCTGTGGGCTCCCCATCAAAGCGATACTTTGACGGGGTCCCTCGGGCCGGCCGCCGAATTGCGGGACGGCCCGGATGTGCGAAGGGCGCCACATGGGCGCCCCAAGCGGTTACTTGCGAAGTCCGAGCTTGCCGATCAGGTCGACATAGCGCTGGACGTCCTTGCGCTTCAAATAATCGAGTAGGCTGCGGCGCTTGTTGACCAGCATCAAGAGGCCGCGGCGCGAATGATTGTCCTTCGCGTGGGTCTTGAAATGGCCGGTCAGGTTGTTGATGCGCTCGGTAAGGATGGCGACCTGGACCTCGGGCGAACCCGTATCGTCCTGACCGCGACTATGTTCCTTGATCACGTCCTGCTTCTTGTCTGCACTAATCGACATCGTGTCACTCCTTGAAAGCTAGATGTTGAACCCGCGCACGACCGTAACCTGGCCGCCGGCAACCTCGACCAGCGCGACCGGCGTTTCCGCCGTCCTTGCCAGATGAAGCCCCGCTTGCGCGGAAATCCCGAAAAGCTGCTGTCCATGACGAAGCAGCGCTGCTTGTTCGGGGGTGACGGGGAGGGCCGGGATGTCGTCCAGCCCCGCTTCGAGCGGGAGAACCCCCTCGTCAAGGCTGCGCGCCTTAGCGAATTCCATCAATTTGTCCAGCGATATCGCCTTGTCGAGGCCGAACGGCCCGGCCCGGGTGCGCCGAAGCATGGTGACATGGCCGACCGTGCCGAGCGCTCGCGCGATGTCGCGGGCGAGGGAGCGGATGTAGGTCCCCTTTGAAACGGACGCGGCAAGGGTGATTTCGTCAAGCGGCACTCCCGGCACAGCAGCCAGCGGGAAGAGCGAGTGGACGGTGATACGGCGGGCTTTCAGCGTCACGTCCTCGCCGGCACGCGCCAGATCGTAGGCGCGCTTCCCCTCGACCTTCAGCGCGGAATAGGCCGGCGGGACCTGCTCGATCTCTCCGGTGAATCTCCGCAGGACGGCGTCGATGTCCGCCAAGGTCGGCCGCTCTATGCTGGTCGCTATCGCCGTTCCTTCAGCGTCGAGCGTGTCGGTCTCCTCGCCAAAGCGGATGGTGAAGTCGTAGGCCTTGGTCGAATCAAGCATCCGGCCGGCAAGCTTGGTCGCCTCGCCGAGCGCGATCGGCAGCACTCCGCTGGCGAGCGGGTCCAGCGTTCCGCCATGGCCGACCTTGGTCTTGGGCTGGCCGGCCTCGCGCAGCGCCCGCTTGACCGCGCTCACCGCCTGGGTCGAGCCGAGGCCGACCGGCTTGTCGAGGACGATCCAGCCGCTCAGCATGTCCTAGCGCGGCAAGCCGAGGCTCAGCTGGCGCGCCCGGCCTTCTCCGAGGCGCTGGAAGAAATGCTTGCGGCACAGCGCGATGTAGCGGTCGTTGCCGCCGATCTCTGTCTGGGCGCCGTCGGCCACCGCATGGCCTTCGGAATCGACGCGGAGGTTCATGGTCGCCTTGCGGCCGCACTCGCACACGGCCTTCAGTTCGATCAGGCTGTCGGCCAGCGCCAGCAGCGCCGCCGATCCGGGGAACAGCTTGCCCTGGAAGTCGGTGCGAAGGCCGTAGCACAGCACCGGGATGCCGAGCTCATCGGCGACCCGCGCAAGCTCCAGGACATGGCGCTGGGTGAGGAACTGAGCCTCGTCGACCAGCAGGCAGTCGAGCTTGCGCTTGATCAGCTCCTGGACGACGGCGTCGAACAGGTTGCAGTCCTCGTCATAGGTGTGGGCCGGGGCCGACAAGGCAATGCGCGATCCGATCGTGCCGCTGCCCGACCGGTCGTCGAACGCCGCGGTCCACAGCATCGTCTGCATGCCGCGCTCGCGATAGTTGAAGTCGGCCTGAAGCAGCGTCGTCGACTTGCCCGCGTTCATCGCCGCATAATAGAAATAGATCTTGGCCATCGCCGTCAGTCCTCGCCGAGGTCCCGGGCGACGTGGTCGGTCCGCAGCAGGCGGTCGATGTGGGTTCCGGTATCGAAGCTCTCGTCGAGCCGGAACCGGAGCTTGGCCGCATATTTGGTGCGAACGCGCGCCGCGACCTCGCGCTGGAGGAAGGCGGTGTTGGTGCGCAGTGCTTTCAGCACCACCTCCTCGTCCTGACCGAGCAGAGGCTTCACGAACACCGTGGCGTGGCGAAGGTCGGGCGACATCCGCACTTCGGTGACGCTGACGAGGTGCGATTGCAGGGTCTCGTCATGGACCTCGCCGCGCGCCAGCACTTCGCTCAGCACGTGGCGCACCTGCTCGCCCACTCGAAGCAGGCGGACCGAGCGGCCTTCGGGGGTTTCGGTCTGGCGCATCGGCTACAGCGTCCGCGCGCGTTCCTCGACCTCGAACACTTCCAGCATGTCGCCCGGCTTGATGTCGTTGGTGTCGGCCAAGAGCACGCCGCATTCGAGCCCGGCCGTAACCGACGCCACGTCGTCCTTGAACCGGCGCAGCGAAGAGATGGTGGTTTTCGACACGATCACATCCTCGCGGGTCAGGCGGGCGTGGAGGCCCTTCTTGATATTGCCTTCGAGCACCAGCAGACCGGCGGCCTTGTCGCGCTTGCCGGCCGGGAACACTTCCTGGACCTTGGCGCGGCCGACGACATGCTCGATGATCTCGGGGCCGAGTTCGCCCGCCATCGCGCCCTTCGCCCAGTCGGTGAGGTGATAGATGACGTCGTAATAGCGGAATTCGACCTTGGTTCGGGCGGCCGCCTCGCGCGCCTTGGCGTTGGGACGGACGTTGAAGCCGATGATCGGCGCACCGGTCGACGCCGCTAGCGTGACGTCGCTCTCGGTGATCGCGCCGACCCCGGAATGGAGCACGCGGACCCGGATCTCGTCGGTCGAGATCCTGTTGAGCGCGTTGACGATCGCCTCGGTCGAGCCCTGGACGTCGGCCTTGACCACCAGCGGGAACTCGATCGTCGTCGAGGCGCGGTCTGCGAACATGTTCTCGAGGCTGATCGGCGCGCTGGTGGTACGCTTCTTGTCGAGCACGCTCTGGCGATAGGTCGCCACCTCGCGGGCGCGGGCCTCGTTCTCGACCACCGTCAGCTGGTCGCCGGCGTGCGGCACGCCCGCCAGGCCGAGCACTTCGACTGGCGCGGCCGGGCCGGCTTCCTTCACTTGACGCCCATGGTCGTCGATCATCGCGCGGACCTTGCCGCTGGCGGCGCCGACGACGATGACGTCGCCGACCCGAAGCGTGCCGCGCTGAACCAGCACGGTGGCCAGCGGCCCGCGGCCCTTGTCGAGCTTCGCCTCGATCACCGTGCCTTCGGCGGGGCGGTCGGGATTGGCCTTCAACTCGAGGATTTCGGCCTGGAGCGTAATGGCGTCGATCAGCCCGTCGAGGTTGGTCTTCTTGAGCGCCGACACTTCGACGTCCTGGACGTCGCCGCCCATCTGCTCGACGATGATCTCGTGCTGCAGAAGCTCCTCGCGGACTTTCTGCGGCTTGGCTTCCGGCTTGTCGATCTTGTTGATCGCCACGATCATGGGCACGCCGGCCGCCTTGGTGTGGTTGATCGCCTCGATCGTCTGCGGCTTCAGGCCGTCGTCGGCGGCGACCACCAGCACGACGATGTCGGTGACGTTGGCGCCGCGCATGCGCATTTCGGTGAACGCCTCGTGGCCCGGCGTGTCGAGGAAGGTGACCTTCGACTTGTCCTTCATCGCCACCTGGTAGGCGCCGATATGCTGGGTGATGCCGCCCGCTTCGCCCGACACCACGTCGGCGCCGCGAATGGCGTCGAGCAGGCTGGTCTTGCCGTGATCGACGTGGCCCATGATTGTCACAACCGGCGGACGCGCCTTCAGGGTCTCGGGCGCGTCGACATCGCTCTCGGTCTGAATGTCGACGTCGGATTCGGACACGCGGTTGATGCGGTGGCCGAACTCTTCGATCAACAGCTCGGCGGTGTCCTGGTCGATGGTCTCGGTGATGGTCACCGGGGTGCCCATCTTGAACAACGCCTTGACTAGGTCGGCGCCGCGCTCGCCCATGCGCTTGGCCAGTTCCTGGACGGTGATCGCCTCGGGTACATCGACGTCGCGATATTGCTTGGCCGACGGGCCGGCCGTCTGGTGGGCGCGCTTTTCCTTTTCGCGGGCGCGCTTGAGTGCGGCGAGGCTGCGGGCGCGATTGCCTTCATCGCCGCTCAATGCGCGGCTTACGGTCAGCTTGCCGGAATGGCGCCGTTCCTCGCGCACGCGGCCGTGGCCGGGGCGATGCGGTTCGGCGCGCTTGGGCGCGTGGGCCGGTGCGGCCGCCGGCCGGCGATGGGCCCGCGATTCCTCTTCCCCGGTATCGGTGGGGGCTTCTGGCTCGACGATTTCGGGGGCGGCCGGCTCTTCCGCCGGGGCTTGCGCCGCCTCTTCTTCGGCCTTGCGATTTTCTTCGGCGCGGCGGCGCTCATCCTCGCTTTGCTCGGCGCGCGAGCGATCGTCGCGGCGGCGGGCTTCGCCCAGCGCCGACATGCGCGCTTCCTCGGCCTCGCGCTGGAAGCGTTCCATCTCTTCCTTGCGGCGGGCGATTTCCTCGGCCTCGGACAGTCGGCGCTGCGGCGGCGCCGGCTTGGGCGCGGGCGCGGCCGGCTTGGGCGCGGGCGCTGGCGCCTCGGCCTCGACCGGCGCGGGCGGAGCCTCGCCCGGACGCCCGAGAATGCGCCGCTTCTTGACCTCAACGACGACCGTGTTCGAGCGGCCGTGGCTGAAGCTCTGCTTCACCTTGCCGGTCTCGACCGTGCGCTTCAGGCCCAGCGGCGGCCGGGTACCAAGCTTGGGCTTGTCGCTCTGGTCGGTCATTCTTGTCCTTCGTCAGCAATTGCCGCGCTGTCGCCGCGGGCGGCAGCGCCGCCCTCTAGCCCAGCATCGGGGTCAATGAAAGTAAGCCACCGGTCGATGGCGTGGCGCACCCGCCGCGCGGCGGCAGGGTCGGTCAGGGCGAGATGTACCACATTTTCCCGGCCAAGCGCCATCGACAAGATGGTGCGAGGTTCAGGGAATACCAGTCCCTGCGGCTCACCGCCGCCGACTCGCCAGGCCTGGTCGAGGCTGCGATTCCCGTCCGCGCCGGCATCCGCGGCATGGATGAGGAGGTGGACCTTGCCGGCCCGCGCCGCCTGCTCGATGCGCTCCGCGCCGGTGACCAAAGTGCCGCCGCGCGCCTCGAGGCCGAGCCGGTCGAGCGCCGACTGGCGGAGCGCCGCCGCAATCCGGTCGCCGAGGTCGGCCGGAACGCGCACGTCCTGCTTGAAGGCGCGGGACAAGGCGCCCTTGAGCTTGCCCTTGGCATTGGCCGAATCGAGCTTGGCGCGGCCGACCGCGACATAGGCGCCGCGGCCCACCGCCTTGGCGCGCACGTCCGGCGCCACTTCGCCGTCCGGCGAAAGCGCCAGTCGGATAAGCTCGTCCTTGGGGCGAACGGCGCGGCTAAGGACGCAAGTCCGCTCGGGCCCCGCGTCAGTCGCCGGCTTTGCCGGGCTCAGACCCTCATTGGGAGGAGTCCGCATCGGCGGCCTCCTCGGTCTCGGCCGGAGCCGCTTCGTCCTCGAACCAATGCGCGCGGGCAGCCATGATGATCTCGTTGCCCTGCTCGTCGCTGAGGCCATATTCGGCGAGGATTCCGCCCTTGTCCTCGGGGCGCGTGCTGTCGGCGCGGCGGCGCGGCTCGTGGCGCTTCTTCTGGACCAGCTCGTCGGTGGCGAGGTCG